>JANMGF010001175.1:0-18738 GCA_031374535.1 Polyangium sp. (in: bacteria) | reverse complement strand
GCCGGGATCGGCGCCCGCGCCGACGACGAGTTTTTGCTCGCTCGTCCAGAAGACCTCCATGTCGCCATAAAGATCCTGCACGTTCTCCTCCGCGGTGATCACCGTGCCCCAAGGCGTCTGGCCGCCCGAGCAATCGGCCATGATGCCACTCACGACGCCCGCGGGCAGCGGTTGGCCCTGATCGTCGTGATCCACATTCAATGGCGTGATCCCCGTGATACGCACCAGCGTCTTGCTCGTCGCGTCGTACCGAACGGCCTTCGCCCCGCGATCGACCTCCCACTCGCCCGAGGCCGGATCCTGGACCACGTGAAACCACGAGCCGCCGAGCTGGCGTTTGGCCTCCTGCACGTACGTCGCGAGATCCGCGTCCGCCCATGCATTCGACGTCACCTCGTTCGTGAGCACGCCCGTCGCCACGAGGTGCCGCGCGAGGGTGAGATGCTGGCCCATCGGCGCCGTCGTCGACGTCGGGAACGCATTCGATATGTATTCGTGATTGACCCATATCCACGCGGATGTGCCGCTGCCGTGCCACTGCGGCGCGTCGCCCGAGGTATCGCTCCAGCCGTCGCCGAAAAACGCGATGTAATCGTTGTTCGCGCCGAACCGCGGCGCCGCGTGGCTCTGGTCGAACGTCAGCGGATCGAGCCACGACACGACCACGTTCCCCGAGAGCCCCGCGACCGCCCGCACGCTATCGGTCGTCGCATTCGCCAGCGGAAACTGCACGCCCGCGGGCAACGTGCCTCGCGCCACCTGATCCACGCGCGCTCGGACGTACGCTGCGAGGTCGCTCGCGCCCGTGCCGAGGTCATCCGTGAACAAGAGCGCGACCACGCTGGAAAGCGGCCGCGCAGGTTCGACTCCCTTCGCTTGTTCGGGCTCGCCCCGGGGCTCATTGCCCTTGCATGCGCCGAGCGCGGCTGCGAGCAGGAAACCGGCATTCGCGAGAACCAGGAGAGGACGCCGCCCGAATTGCAAAGATTTCCGACGCATCCGCGATTTCCTTATGCGCGACGCTCACGTCGAACGCGCACGAGGAGAGTGGCACCTGTCGGTCGCTGCGTCGCGCGGGTGCTCGGGGAATTTGCTGGATCAGGCCGCCCGTCGCGCGAGCAACATGTACGTGGCGTCCGCCCCCATGGCTTGTGCATGGGCCACGGCGTTCAGGCCGGCGGCATCGACCCGATCGGGATCGGCGCCACGTGCGATCAGGGCTTCGACCACCGTGCTCCGATTGAAGGCTGCGGCCCACATGAGCGCCGTACGACCATCCCGACCTGCCGCGTCCGGGTACGCTCCGCAATCGAGCAATGTCTCCATCACCTCGAGGTCACCCTTGAAGGCGGTCCCGTCGAGCGGGGACCATCCGCGCGGATTCCGAAGCTCTGGATCGGCCCCGAGGAGCAGCAATGCCGTCACGGTACCCGCGTGACCATAATAAGCCGCGAGCATCAGGAGGCTGTCGCCTTTGGCGTCGACGACGTCCGGCGTCCCACCTCCCAGCAAATCGACGAGCGGGTCCGTTTTCCCATTCCGGGCGAGCTGCGCGGCGAGCTCGCGTTGCTCGAAGGTGAGGACGTTCATCGCGAGCTCCCCTCCTTTGCGCCGCGCAGCGTGGCCACGGCATCCCGCAGCCTTCGTCCGAGATCGTCGTCCGCCTTCTCGAAATGCCCGATGGCGCGCTCGAGGACGTCCTCCCGGCTCACCCGCGCGAGGCTGCCCGAGAGGTTTTTCACGAGCCTCTGCCGCTCGTCCTCCTTCATCACGCGATAAAGCGCGCCGGCCTGCACGAAATCGTCGTTGTCGGGGTGCCGCGGGTGCGCCTGCGGCCCGGTCTGGCCCGTGATGGTGCTGGCGAAATCGTACCGCTCGCCCGTCGGGGCCGGGCCGTCGTGGCTGTTCGGCTGGTAGTTTTTCGCGCGGCCACCATTGTCGTCGAAACGCATCGTTCCATCACGCCCGTAGTTCCGCGCGCCGCCCTCCACGCCCCGCGCCGCGTTCACCGGCAGGCGCGTGTGGTTGATGCCGAGGCGATACCGGTGCGCGTCGCCATACGCGAAGAGGCGCGCCTGGAGCATGCGGTCCGGCGAGGGCCCGATGCCGGGCACCATGTTCGCCGGATCGAACGCCGACTGCTCGGTCTCGGCAAAATAATTGTCCGGCAGCTTGTCGAGCACGAGCTTCCCGACCGTGATCAACGGATAATCCGCATACGGCCAGACCTTCGTCACGTCGAACGGATCGAATCGATACTTCGCGGCGTCCGCCTCCGGCATGATCTGCACCTTGAACGTCCAGCTCGGCAATTCGCCGCGCGTGATGGCGTCGTAGAGATCCTTGTGGTGAAACGAGGGATCCTTGCCGCCGATCGCGTCGGCCTGCTCGCTCGTCAAGCACTGGATGCCCTGATCCGTCTTGAAATGGAACTTCACCCAGAACCGCTCGCCGCTCGCGTTCACCCACAGGAACGTGTGCGACCCGAATCCGTCCGTGTGGCGGAGCGTCGCCGGAATGCCCCGATCGCCGTAGAGCCAGATGAACTGGTGCGTCGCCTCCGGCGTGTGCGAGAAGAAGTCCCAGGCGTTATCGGGCTCCTGCCGGTTCGTGAACGGGTCGTATTTCTGCGAATGAATGAAGTCGGGGAACTTGATCCCGTCGCGGAGGAAAAAGATCGGCGTGTTGTTGCCGACGATGTCCCAGTTTCCCTCCTCGGTGTAGAACTTCACCGAAAAACCCCGGGGATCGCGCGCGGTGTCGGGCGCGCCTTTCGAGCCCGCGACGGTCGAGAAACGCAAAAACAGCCGCGTCCGTTTGCCCACGGAGGAAAGAAGCGCGGCCTTCGTCCATTGCGGCACGTCCGGATTCGTCACCTCGAAGTAGCCGTAGGCGCCCGAGCCCACGGCGTGCACCACGCGCTCCGGGATACGCTCACGGTTGAAGCGGGCGAGCTTCTCGAGGAGGTGGTGGTCCTGTAGCAGCGTCGGGCCGGCGGCACCGGCGGTCTGCGAATGCGCGTTGTCGGTCACGGGCGCGCCAGCTTCGGTCGTAAGAATACGCTTGGTCATGGGATGTTACCTCCTCGTCCGTCGCTCTCTTGCGTTGGTTCAAGAAGAGTACCCCCACCCAGGGGGGTTTGACCATGATCTGATTTCTATGGCTCTGATAGGCCTGAGCTATCAGACGGCGGCGTGCGCGCGCTTCGCGAGGGCGGCGTAGGCGCATCGCAGCGTCTCGCCGAGGGGGCGCAGCGTGGTCTCGATGGCCGAGCCGCGCCGCCAGAGGAGGGCCAGGGTCCGCCCCGGTTTCCGCGGCGCGAAGGGGCGGATGTGCAGCGTGTCGCGCCGGTTCTCGAGCGGCACGGCGAGGGCCGGCAAGAGCGTCACGGCCGACCCGCCGGCGACCATCTGCGTGAGCGTCGCGAGGCTCGTCGCGCGGTAGCCCTCCTCCTCGGCGCCTGCGCGCGAGCAAAACGACAGGGCCTGGTCGCGAAAGCAGTGTCCATCGTCGAGCAGGAGCACGCGTTCGCCGTCGAGCTCCTCCGGCTTGAGCGGCCGGCGAGACCCGGCGAGCGGATGACCCGGTGCCGCCGCGAATACGAAGGGATCCTCGCCGAGGACGAGGTGCGGCCGATCCCCGATGTCGGCCTCGAGCGCGGCGATGGCGCCGTCGAGCCCCCCTTGCCCGAGCATTTGCATCAGGGTCGACGTCTTCTCCTCGGTCCATACGAACGAGAGCTTCGGATACGTCTCGCGCAGGACCGGGGCGACCTCCGGCAAGAGATACGGGCCAATCGTGGGAATGACGCCGAGGCGCAACGTGCCGGCGAATGGGTCACTGAAGCGGCGCGCCGTATCGACGAGATCCTCGGTGGCCACGAGCAACGCGCGGGCGCGCTCCACGATCGCCGCGCCGGCAGCCGTCACCGTGACCGAGCGTTGATCCCGCTCGAAAAGGCATATCCCGAGCGCCTCCTCGGCCTGCCCGATCTGCGCCGACAGCGAGGGTTGCGAGACGTGGCAATCCTCGGCAGCCTTCCGGAAGCTTTTGCGGTCCGCGACCGCGACCACGTACTGGAGCTGCCGGAGGGTCACCGGGTGAGGTGCGAGGCGCATGATAGGTTCATCCTATCACCGAAATCGGACCCGCGCGATGGCCCCTTTCCTACTTGCCGCCCTTTCCTTTGTTCGGCGGTATCCAGATCGGATTCCAGTTTCCGAGGGCTGCGCTCGTCAGCTTCGACCATCCGCTCCCATCGGCTCGCAGGATCCAGATCTGTTGCTCCTCCCCGCGCGTCACCGTCACGGCCAGGTACCGCCCGTCCGGCGACCATGAAGGCTCGTTCACTTGCCCCGCGCCCCCGGGCCCCCGCAAAAACGATTCTTTGCCGTCTTCCATGGCCACGAGGACCACGACGGACGGCTCCTCGGGGGCACGGAGCACATAAGCGATTTGTTTGCCCGTGGGCGACCAGGTTGGCCGGTCCTCGACGATACGGGGCGCGGGCCGCTGCTGCGTCAGGCGTCGCGCTTCGCCGCCCGAGGAGGGCATGAGCCATATCCGGTCGGCGCCTTCGCGATCACTCAGGAATGCGAAAAGTTTCCCGTCGGGCGAGAATCGAGCGCCCCATTCGTCGCGTGGCGTATTCGTCAGGCGCACGGGGTCCCTCCCGTCGGGGCGAATGCGGTAGAGCTCGGATACGCGGTCGCGGCTCGAATTGAGCACGATGGCGTCGCCGCGCGGGGAGATCGCGGGCTCGAAGTTCCCCTCGGGGTTCTCCGTGAGGCGACGGAAGCCGCTGCCGTCGCTGTTCACCCGGTAAATGTCGGAAAAATGCGAGGGGGCGAGCTTGCCGCCATCGGATTCGTAGACGACGAAGCGGCCGTCGGGCGAAAACGTGGGGAAACGCACGCGGCCTGCGGGGGGTCCGAGGGGGCGGGGGTCGCTTCCGTCGAGGGGTTGCAGGAGGAGATTCTGGGGTCCTCCTTCTCCTTCGACGCGGATCACGAGCAACGCGGCGCCATCGGGGGAGGCGGGGGCGTTGTAGTCGGCGTGTGGGCTCTTCGTGAGTCGTTTCTCGCCGCTTCCATCCGGGCCGATCACGTAGACCTCCCGGTTTCCATCGCGCTCCGAGACGAACGCGATCTTTCCCGCGATTTTTCGCCGCTCTTCGGGGGGTATTTCGGCGTCGCTCGTTTTTGGTGCCGGTCCCGCATCCGGCTTTTCCGTCGATGTTGACGGTAATGGTTTTTCTTGGTTTGTCGAGACACCCCCGTCAACGTTTGTCAAGACAGGTAGTTTTCCCTCATTGGTGTCCGTGCTCGGGCTGGCATCCGGCAATGCCGCATTCGCCGGAGATAGATTCTCCGCGTCTTTGTTTTCTTTCGTGCAGGACGTCGCCGCGAGGAGGGCGAGGAGGGCGGGCGCGAGGCGGGAAAGGCGGGGCAGGAAATGGGTCGGCATGCGTCATGGAGAGGGCCCGCGGCGACGATCTGCCGCGGGCCTTCGGGGGGTTTCAGCGAATCTGCACGGCGTCGGCGACGACCTGATATCCGGCCGTCGTCCAGCGGGAGATCGTGACCTTGTTCCAGCCAGCCGTGAAGCTGAACGTGCCAATGCTTTGCCACGCGCCGCCGCCCGCTTGCTGGTTCTTGTTCACCGTGCCGAGCTTCGTGCCGCTCGCGTTGAAGATGACGAACGGCGTCGTCGTCGACCGGTCCGACGCCGAGGTCCACCACGCATAGACCTGCTTCGACGCAGCCGCGGGAAGGTAGAACTCGAAGGTCACGCCGTCAGAGACCGCCGCCGTGGGCGCGACCCAGTAACCCGAGCCGTAATACCCCGCGACGTTCGTCGACGCGACCCAGTTCGCCGAGGGTGCCACCATCTTGGCCACAGCGCTGTTGTTGTTGGCGTTGTTGCTGTCGACCGTGATGTACGTGCCGCCGCCGCCGCCGCCCGCGCCGCCGACGCAGGTGTTGATGCGGTTCATGTAATCCGCCCACGGGAAACCCGTGCCGGGATCGTTCGGGCGGTTCACCGGATCGGGCTGGTAATGGCCGATGATGTGCTGGCGGTCGCGGATGAGGTTATGCCGCTTCACGACGTCGCAGGCGACCTTCGCCGAGGTCGCGATCTGGCCCTCCTTCCACATGTTGGCGCTGGTGTAGGGATAGCCGCCGTGCTCGATGCCGACCGAGCGCGGGTTCGTCGACACGCCGAGCCATTGCGCGCCGACGTGGTGCGCGGTGTTCGACTCGTCGACGAGCGCGGAGACCTCGAGGCCGCTCTCGTTGATGACGTAATGGGCGCTCGTCTTGTACGGGTTCGTCGGATACGGCGTCGTGAGCCAGCCCCAGCAGCCCGCATACGTGCCGGCGCAGGTGTGGACGACGAGAAACTCGGGCTTGTTACCGCTGCGGCCGGCGGTGTAGTTCGACGAGGGCGCGGGCCGCCACAAGGCGCCCGCATAAATGGCGCTGGCCGGCTCGCCCTTGCCTATGGCCTGGGGCATCGGGAACTTGGGCGTCGCGTCGGGCGTCGCGCCCAGGATCTCCTCGACACCGCTGTCCTCGGGCGCCGCGATGCCCTCGCGCAGGTGGCGGTAGACCTCGTCGTGGACGAAATGCGCCTGCGCGTCGAGGCTCGGATGGTTGAAGTAAGCCGCCACCGTCGGGGCCCACGCGCCAATGTCCGTACGATCGAGGCCGAGCTCCTCGGCATGGGCGTCGAGCAGCGCCGCCGCCGCGCGGATGTTGGCCGCCGGGTCGCTCTGGGCCTCCTCCTCCGACACACCCGCCAGCGCGGCGCCCTTCGCGAGCGCATCGCCGCGCAAGGCCATCACGCCGAACGCGGGGGGAACGCCGTCCTGCTCCGAGGTCTCGCCGGGCACGTGATAGAGCTGCGTCTCGGCGTACCCGATCGCCACGAGGAGCGACGCCGGCACGTCGAACTCCTTCGCCGCAGAATCGAAGTGCGGCTGATAGGGGTGTTTCCCGGCGGTCTGGCTGCCGCTCCCCTCGCCGGCCATTTGCGTGGGATCTCCCTCGCCGCTGCCTTCTTCACCGCCGCAGCCGGAGAGGAGCGCGGAGGCAGAAAGCACGGGTGTGAACATCAGCAAGCAGAGCAGGCGTCTCATGGCGTGAACCCTTCTTCGTTTCCGGGGTGGGATCGTGTGGGCCTTCGGGACACGATGCCGAGGCAAGGATACGAAAACATGCCTACTTTGATCGCTCGCCGGGCGCAAGCGACAGTCACGGCTTTGCGCGCCGCTTCTGTCCCGAGCGACAATGACGCGGGGCGCAAAGCCCGCGGCTCACGTTATTCGAGCTTGTCGGACACGAACATTTGCGTGGACAGGACTACCGTGCCATTATAAATTTTTACAGTCACGGTAAGCAAGCTCGTCTTGCCGTCGCCGTCGAGGTCGAGAATCTACCCCGCGAGCGCGGCCTGCACCCCATTCTCGAAGATCCGGAGCCCGAGCCCCGCGGCCGGCAGCGTCCCGGCGTCGCGTTGCCGGATCCAGTCGGGGTGATTCTCCGGGTAAAGGTACGCGTCGGGGTGCGGCATGAGCCCGAAGATCCTTCCCGTCGGATCACAGAGCCCCGCGGCGCCGCCCGGCGAACCATTGGGGTTGTCCGGCCAGACCTCCGTCGGCGCCCCGCTCGCGTCCGCGTACCGCACGGGCACGAGGCGCGAGGCGAGGACCTCGGCGCGGAGCGCGTCGTCGAGGAAAAGCAGCTTGCCCTCGCCGTGGCGGCTCGGCATCTCGATCGAGGGGCCGATCCCACGCGTCCACACGCAGGGGCTCTCGGGGTCGACGGCGAGCTTCACCCACGTATCGAAATACCCGAGCCGATCGTTGTGCACGAGCGCCGCTTGCTGCGCGGCGAGCGGCGTCCCGCGCGCGCGTGTCACGCCCGGCAAGAGGCCGAGACAAACCAGCGTCTGGAATCCATTACAGACCCCGAGCGCGAGGCCGCCGTCGTCCACGAAGCGGGAGAGCGCGTCGCCGAGCCGGAAGCGCAGGCGATTGGCGAACACGCGCCCGCTCTGGATGTGATCCCCGAAGGAAAAACCCCCGATGAATGCAAGGATATGATAGTCGGCGAGCGCCTCGGCCTGGCCGCCGCGCTCGAGCATTTCACTGAGGTGCACCATGTCGACCGTCGCGCCCGCGCGGGAAAACCCGGCGGCCGTCTCGGCCTCGCAGTTCAGCCCATAACCCGTGAGCACGAGGACACGCACGTCGCGAGCCTCCCGGGCCGCGGCCCTCGTCATGGGGGTTCGACTGTCAGACGGCATGGGATTCCTCCTGGAAAGCGCGGCGGAGCGCGACCGAACCAAGCTCGACGAGCGTGCGTCCTCCGTGGCCAATACGTACATGGCCCCGGCCCGAAGAGGAGGACTCGACAGTGCCGAGCCGGACGAGGGCATGCGGCGAAAGGCGCGCCTCGAGCGCCGCGGCGTCCTCGGCCCGCGCGGTGAGCACCATACGCCCCGTCGATTCGCTGAACAATGCAACGGCCGGATCGAGCCCTTCCCCCATGGCATCCAGGCTGATCGCGAGGCCAAGCTCACTCGCCATCACGAGGTGCGCGAGCGCGACCGCGAGCCCGCCGCGGGAAAGGACGTGCGCCGATCGGACGAGCCCCGCTTCGTGCGCCCCGGCGAACGCGTGATAGCGCGCCGCAAAACGCGCCACGTCCGTTCGGGGGACGCCGTCCAGGGAAAGCTCGAGGAGCCGCGCGATTTCGCTTTCGCCGCAGGCATCGTCCGTCTCGCCGAGCAGGTACACGACGTCACCCGGCGCGCGCGGCGAAAGCGTGAGCGCCCGGCGGACGTCCTTCATTTGCCCGATGACGCTGACGAGCAGGGTCGGCGGCACGGAGATCTTGACGCCGCCCATCGTGGCGTCGTTTTTCATCGAATCCTTGCCCGAGACGAGCGGCAGCCCGTACGCGACGCACGCCTCGTAAAGGCCTTCGCACGCGCGCACGAGCTGCGCGAGCTTGTGTTCGCCGTCGGGCGTCGTCGCGCTCTTGATGGGGTCGGGCCAGCAGAAGTTATCGAGCGCGGCCATGCGGTCGATCCGCGCGCCGGCCGCGAGCACGCGCCGCACGCCCTCGTCCGCGCAGGCGAGCGCCATCGCGTGCGCGTCGAGGTCACTGTAATGCGGGTGAATCCCCTCGCCGAGCACCACGCCCTCGTCGCGACCGTGCCGGACGCGCATGACCGTCGCCGTCGCCGGTACGTCCCGAAAAACCCCCACGAAGGGTTTGACCACGGCGAGCCCCTTCACCTCGTGGTCGTAATGGCGCGCATACCGCTCACCGCTCCGGATGTTCGGCTGGGCGAGCATCGCGACGATGAGATCGGAGAGCGGCCGCTCGGCGAGAGCCTTGTCGCGCGCCGCGGCGCTCGCGGATACCCGCGGCGGCGGGCTCCACCGCGCCGAGCGCACGATCTTCGGCAGCCCTCCGTGCAGGAACGCGAGCGACATATCGCAGACCTTCTCCTCGCCATACCGAACGACGAGCCGCCCCGAGCTGGAGAAAGTACCGATATCGGTCGCCTCCACCTCGCGCCGCGCGGCGAGCGCGAGGAACGCCTCCAGGCTGGAAGGAGGCACGGCCACCGTCATTCGCTCCTGCGCCTCGCTCACGAGGATCTCCCAGGGCAGGAGACCGGGGTACTTGAGTGGCACGCGGGCGAGGTCGATCTCCGCGCCGCCCGAGGCCTCGGCCATCTCGCCGACGCTGCTCGAAAGCCCCCCGGCGCCGTTGTCCGTGATGCCGCTGTAGAGCCCCCGATCGCGCGCCTCGGTGAGCATGTCGAACATCATCTTCTGCGTGATCGGGTCGCCGATCTGCACCGCCTGCACGGGCGAGCTCTCATTGAGCTCGACGCTCGAGAACGTGGCGCCGTGAATGCCGTCCTTGCCGACGCGCCCGCCGATCATGACGATCCGGTCGCCGGGGGCCGTGAACTTTTCGTGCGTGTTTCGCCCCGCCGTCTGGACGGGCATGGCCGCGACCGTCCCGCAATAGACGAGCGGTTTGCCCGCGAACCGGTCATCGAAGAGCTCGAACCCGCGCATGTACGGGATGCCGGACTGATTGCCTCCGTCGATGACGCCGTGGTGCACGCCCTCGCGGATACGCCGCGGGTGCATGAGGCCCTTCGGAAGCGAGCCACGATGGTTTGGCTTTCCCAAACAATACCCCCACACGTTCGAGAGGAGGTCCGCCCCGAGGCCGCAGCCGAAGCTGTCGCGGTTGACGCCCACGATCCCCGTCATCGCGCCGCCGTACGGATCGAGCGCCGAGGGGGAGTTGTGCGTCTCGACCTTGTAAACGAGGTGATCCTCGTCCGTGAAGCGCACGACGCCCGCGTTGTCGCTGAAGACCGAGACCAGGAAATCCCCGCCGTCCCCGTCGATCCGGGACGCCTCGCGGCTCTTGCGCACGTCCTCCGTCGCGGCGACGATGTACGTCTTGAACACCCCCCGCTCGATGCGGCGCGTGCTTCCGTCGGGGCCCGTGTAATCGATCGGCGCGTTGAAGATCTTGTGTTTGCAGTGCTCGCTCCACGTCTGCGCGATGCACTCGAGCTCCGCGTCCGTCGGCTCGCGTTTTTCCGCCTCGAAATAGGCGCGCGCCGCGTGCATCTCCGGCACCGAGAGCGCGAGGAGCCGCTCGCGCGAGAGCCGCTCGAGCTCTTCATCGGAGAGCCCACGCAGCGGCACGATCTCGGTCTTCGGCGCGGACGTCGCCCCGGCGCGGGGGATCGAAAAGTCGGGCTTGCGCGGCGGCTCCTCGATACGAACGCGCTGGATGAGCGGGTTGTGCAAGACCTCGGCCGCTGCGCGCTCGACGTCGACGCGTGACAGGCCCCAGACGAGATACATCGTGCCCGTGTACACCTGGCCCGCGAGCGCGCGTCCGAGCGTGTCCTCGCAAGCGGTCTTGACGCTCTTGCCGACCGCGTCCGTGACCCCGGGCAAAAAGGAGACGGTCAGGATCTCGGGCAGCGCGCCCGTTTCGCCGTCCGGCAGCGCGCCGAGGGCGGCGACCTCGATGACGGGGTCGACGATGGCCGCGAGGACCTTCTCGGCCTCGGCCTCGGCGATGTCGAGATCGCAGAGGTATACCTTCCGCGTGCGGATACGCGCCGGGGAAAGGCCGAGCCAGGCCGAGAGGGTCTGGGCGGTTTTCGTGGCGAGCGCGTCCGGAACGGCCGGCCGGTTCTCGATCTCCAACCGGAAGATGGGCATGGTAGGTGGGCTCCTCGTCGTCGGGGCAGCCGTCTAGCACAACCTCGGGGACGTGGGGCGCAGCTTGCTTGCGGCGTGAAGCATCCGAGCGTCCCCGTACGAACCTGGCGCGGGTGGAGGTGCTCGACAAGGTCGCGACGCCCTTGGAGCCGTTCGTCCTCGGGTACACGCTCGTCGTGACCACGGGGCTCGTGTTGTCCAGGTGGAGGACTCTGCGGGCGGTCGGATCCAGGCCTGGTTTCTCTTCACAGGCGGCGTCAGAGCCACCAGCCGATATCGGCCACCATGCCGCCCATGCCGCCGTGCTTCACGATGGCGCGATTCTGCTTGATTTCGTAGGATTTCGTCGATGCGTCCACGATGTCCTGCTCGAAGTGGTGCGCTTCGAGCTTGTAGGTCCCCTCGCCGTGCATCAGGCCCCCCTTCAGCTTCATGTACGTGGCGTGAAACCTCGATTGGAGGTCGACGATCTGTGTCGCGGAGATCTGCATGCCGAGCTCCAGATGCACGGACTTCACCGCGTGGGGATGCGACGCATCGAATGCAAGCGCGAGGTGTGCCCCGACCGTGAGGAGCGCATCGATGTCAGCCTTCGTGAACGTCTCGTAGATGGTGATTTTAGCCACGGTTACTCCTGAGTGAGTTTCCTTGGAACCTTAAGAAACTTCCCGGGCATCATGACATGAGGAGAGTCGTGGTGGCAATTGACATGCGCTCGCCGGGGCTACACGTCCCGCCCCTCCGCCTTCCGCGCGTCGAACCGCCGCGCGACCATCTCGAGGTCGTGCCCCTTGAGCGCCGCCTCCAGCATGGGTGGCAACGCATTGGGCGTGCACGCAAAACAAGGCACGCCGATCTTCGCGAGTTTCTTCGCGAGCTCGGCGTCGTACATCGGCGTCCCCGCGTCGTCGAGCGCGAGCAGGCACATCGCGCGTACGCCGCCGGAGACCATTTCTTCGAGGCGCTTCACCATCTGCTCTTGATTGCCGCCCTCGTAGAGGTCCGTCAGCAAGATGAAGAGCGTCCGCCGCGGGTTCGAGACGAGGCCCTGGCAATACCCCACCGCTCGATTGATGTCCGTCCCGCCGCCGAGCTGGATCCCGAAGATGAGGTCCACCGGATCCACGAGCCGCGGCGTCAGATCCACGACCTCCGTGTCGAATGCCACGACGTGCGTCTCCAGCGCAGGCAGGCTCGCCAGGATCGAGCCCATCACGCCGCCGTACACGACGCTGCTCGCCATCGAGCCGGATTGATCCATCGCCACGATCACGTTCCACTCGCGCCGCCTGTGCTGGCGGGCGAAAAAGAAGAAACGATCGGGTACGATCGTGCGGCGATCCTTCTGGTAGTTCTTGAGGTTTTTCGAGATCGTACGCCGCCAGTCCAGGTTGGGCAGGCTCGGGATCGGCTGGTGGCGCGAGCGATCGAGCGCGCCGCGCACCGCGCGTTCGAGCTCGCCCTGCATTCGTTTTTTGATCTCCTCCACGACGGCCCGGACAATCTCGCGCGCGGCGTCTTTCGCCCGGTCCGGGATCATGTCCTTCATCGTGAGCAGCGTGCCCACGAGCTCGACGCTCGGGGTGATCTGCGCGAGCGATTCGGGCTCGAAGAGCAGCTCCTTCCAGCCCTTCTTGTCGATCGCGTCCTGCTGGATGACCGCGACGACGTCTTTCTCGAAGTATTTGCGCACGTCGCCGAGCCACGCCGCGAGCTTCGGGCGGCTCCCGCCGAGCCCCGCGCTTCGTTTGCTGCTATTGCCGCTGCCCTGTTCGGTCTCCTCGATGTCGTACAGGGCGCCGAGAGCGGCGTCCATCTCCCCCATTTCGCGCGTGAGCAGCCCACCGCCGCCGCCCATTCCAGAGCCCCCGCCCCCGGCGATTGAATCCTCGACACGTTTGCCGAGGATGAGCCGCCAGCGCTGGTGCCGGTCGAACGTCATGGGGCCGGCGGGCGCGGGCGGCGCGGCGGGCGTATTCGTCGCGGTAGGAGAGGGGGTAGGCGCCTTCTTTTTGGCCATGGCTTTTTACAGGTCCAGATCCAGATCCCCGAGGTCGTCCTGGAGCGCCTGGAGCTCGGCGTCGTCCACTTTCGTCTCGATCGCGCGGAGGAGCTCTTTCTCCGTGCCGCCCCAGAGCTCCGCGAGCAGGTCTGCGATCCGGCGCGCCTCGCTCGTCTCTAAGGAGCCGAATGCGGGGCGGAGCGCCACGACCGCGCGCCGAAAATCGTCGTGGTCCATGGCCTCGACGAACGTGGTCATGGCGGCCCAGAGCGATCGGCGCGAGAGCAATGCATGACGGTTACGCGTCGCGAGACCCTCGAAAAAGCCCGCGCCTTCGCCGGGGGAGACGCCGGGGCAAATGCGGCGCGAGATGCGGCGGTCGAGGACGTCGTCCAGAAGGAGGCCACGTTCGAGCAGGATCGCGCTCGCGACGCCCGCAATGTGCGGGGAGGCGCGGTCGTCGTCCGCGACCGTGTCGAGTTTGCTCGTGAAACGATCGATATCAAGTTTGTCGCGGAACATAAGCCCCACCCGGTGAAGGTGCCCGAGCGCGGCGCCGACGTTGCGCGCGGCTTCCTCATTGCAGCGCGAGGCCTCGGGCGCGAGGAGCGCGCCACGCAAGAAGAGCTGGGCGACGAGGGGTTCGAGCGGCGCGACGTCGATCTTGCGCACGTCCTTGTAAGCGACGAGGTGGCTCAATTCGAGCGCCGCTCCCGCGACGGCCACGAGATCCCCATCGTCGACGGCGAGCGTCGAGACGCGGGCGAGCGCCGCCGCGGTCGCGTCCGAGAGGTCACATTCGACGGATCTTCGCGCCAGGTTTGCCGCGGTGTTCACGTTCTCGGCGGAGTCGAGCGCCTCGCCGATCCTCCGCGCCGCTGCGATCTCGATCGTGTCGCCGCGCAGGGCGTTCTCGACGAGCTGGATCTCGCAATCGGGCGTCCAGCGCGCGTGCCATATTTCCTTGTACGTGCTCTGCGCACGGTCCTCCGCGCTCGTCTTGTTCGCCGCGAATCCAATGCCGAGCGCGGCCAGCCGGTGCAGAAAGATCGAGCGATTGCGGTCCCGGTAGGCCGCGTCCTCCGATTTGGCAAAACGATCCTGACGCAGATCGAGCCAATCCTTGCGGGTTGCCCCCTTGATGACCTGCTCCTTGTCCTTCAGGTATTCCTCGAGGCGCAGGTCCTTCACGCCCTGATAAAAATCATCCTGGATCGACGTCCGCAGGACCCCCGGAGGCACCTTGCCGAGCGCGTCGCCCACCGCGACGTCCGTGATGAAGCGCGCGACGGAAAGCGGCTCGCCTTGCCCGAGGCACGTCGCCGCCGCGTCCTCGAGGTCGCGCAGCGTCGGCGCGTGCGCGTCACGCATGGAGGCCATACCCTCCGCGAGCCGTACGGCCTCGATGACATCCGCGCTCGACCGCACCATGCCCGCTTTGCGGAGACGGCCCGTGACCTCGGCGAGGAAACGTGTCCCGAGCCGCTCGGTCGAGCCAGCGCGCGCCTCCTCGTAAAGCGACTGGAAATACCCGGGTGCCTTGTTGCCGGCGCCGTATCCCGATTGCGAGCTCAATCGGAAGAAACTGTACGGCATCAGCGTGCGTGTGACGGGTACAGTCTCGAGCTTCGCGATCTGCTCGTCCGTCATGGCCGGCTCCTCGGCGACCAGCACCGGCGCGTGGTAGGCGCCGCAGATGACGACGATCCGGTCCGGGTCGTGCCCTTCCGCGATCGTGTCGTGGATCCGGCGGCGCATGAACGCCTCGCGCAAGAGCGTCTCCTCGCGCCGCCGCGGCGACTCGTAATCGAGCGCCCGGAGCTCGCGGCCGAGCTCGAAAATGCTCAGGCGATAGGAGTCCTCCGACATCGAATGCTCGAAATGACGCTCCCACCAGGTGTCGTGGTCCGGGTCGCCCGAGAGTCGCGCGATGGCCTCGTACGGATCGCCGAGATAACGCTGGGTGTCCGTTTCTTTCGCTCGGGGCTCGGCGGACGTCTCGTCCTTTTCTGGGTTTTCCTCGGGGTCGTGCTCCTCCTCTCGCTCGCCGCGGGCGAGGAAAACCGAGGCCGCGAGGTCGATGAAACGCGCCACGCGGTTTTTCTGGAGCGCCCAGCGAAGCGCGACCCATTCGGGCGAATACTCGGCCAGGGGGAAAAGAACCGAGCGGACGGGGCGCTTCTGCGTGAAGGCGAGCAACGCGACCGGGGGCTTCGTCCGTTTGTCGAGGAGGTGCGCGATCTCCTCGGTCGCGTCGCTCGGACCCTCGACGAGCACGGCCGTGGGGTCGACCTGTTCGAGGAAACGCTCGACGTGCCAGGCTCCCATGGGCGAGAGGTGTCGCACGCCAAAAATGCGCGCGAGTGGTCCCGTGGTGGGCGCGGTTTTTCCGGACGCCACCATTGTCGCCGCAGGTTTTGCTTTCCTCGCCGCCATGGCCGCCTAGACGAGCTCCTTGCACGCCGCGTAGAGGGGCTCCCAGGCGCCGCCGCGTTTCTTCATGACGTTTTCCAGGTATTCGACGAACACGGCCTCGTCCTTCGAATCCTCCTTGACGATGGCGCCGAGCAGGCCCGCCGCGAGGTCGCGGTCGCTCACGCGGCCGCTGCCGAAATGGCCCGCGAGCGCCATTCCATTGCCGAGCACCGAGATGGCTTCCGCCGTCGAGAGGACCCCCGAGGGGCTCTTCAGCTTCTGTTTGCCGTCGATCGTCTGACCGCGCCGGAGCTCCTGGAAGACCTGCACCACGCGGCGCACGGCCTCCTCGGCCGGCGGCGCCGACGGGAGCCGGAGGCTCGAGCCAATCTCGCGCACGCGGCGCGCCACGATCGATACTTCGGTGTCGATATCGCTCGGCACCGGGAGCACGACGATGTTGAAGCGGCGCTTCAAGGCGGCGCTCATGTCGTTGACGCCGCGATCACGGGTGTTTGCCGTGGCGATCACGTTGAAGCCGCGCCGCGCCTGCACGTGCAGCCCAAGCTCGGGCACGGCGAGCACCTTCTCGCTGAGCAGCGTGATCAATGCGTCCTGCACCTCCGACGGGCAACGCGTGATCTCCTCGAATCGGATGAGCTTGCCGTCTTCGAGAGCTCGATAAATCGGCGACGGCACGAGCGCCTTCGGGCTCGGCCCCTCCGCGAGCAGGAGCGCGTAATTCCACGTGTAACGAACCTGCTCCTCCGTCGTGCCGGCCGTGCCCTGGACGAGGAGCTGCGAATCCAGGCAAATCGCGGCCGCCAGGTGCTCCGAGAGCCAGCTCTTCGCCGTGCCCGGCTCGCCGATGAGCAGGAGCGCGCGGTCGGTCGCGAGCGTCGCAATGGCGATCTCCACGAGCCGCGGGGAGCCCACGTATTTCGGCGTGATCACTTGATCGCCGACCTTCCCGCCCATCACGTAGAGGAGAACGGCCTTCGGCGAGAGCCTCCAACCCGGAGGCTTCTCGAACTTGTCTGCTGCGGCGATCGCCTCGAGCTCGGCCGCGAAGAGCCGCTCCGCCGGCTCGCGGAGCACGTCCGATTTCGCGCCGATCACGTCGCCGTCCGCCTTCTGCGTGTCCTTCTTCGTCGCCATGCTGGTATTTTCGACCGAACGTTCGAGTGGTTGCCTGGTTTGTCGTGTCAATCGTTCGTCTGCGCCGCCGCGCGGTTTCTTTCGAGGAAACGCAGGCACTCCTCGAAGGGAGAGGCCTCGGCGCGCGAGAGGCGCTTCTTTTTCTGCTTTGCGTCGAGCCAGCTCCGGAGCAGGGGAGCGAGGGCCGGATCGTCGTATTGGGTCATGACCTGGGCGGCGCGGCCATTGTCGAAGCCTCCGCGCAAGGGGTCGAGCAGCCGGATGAAGGCGTTCAAGATGCGCGGGTCCTTGTGTTTGCCGACGAGCTCCATGATCCGCAGGGCCTCGTCGCTCGTGAGCCCCTCCTGGCGCGACAGCGCGATCGCCTCGTTGAGCACGCTCGGCGAGACCACGTGCGTGAGGACCGCCAGGGCATGGCACCGCAAATCCACGTTCGGAAGCATCGCGAGCGCGGTATCCACCCAGCGGGCATCCTGCTGGCTCAGCACGTCGGCCACGTCCGATTCCTCGACCTTGCCGTCCTCGTCGAGCTCCTCGACTTCCTTGAAGGAATGGCTCGAGACGTGTCTGAGGATACGCGCCGCGAGGTCGGTTCCATTCTTCTGCGCGAGCGCGGCGGGCTCGAAGAAACGTGAAAGACGGTCGTGAGCTTTCGCAGCGTCGAGCGCGATGACGCCCTCGACGAACTCTTCTTTCGTCGCGTCGGGCGCGTCGTAGAGCGAGGGCATGAGCTCCTCCCACGCGCCGGGAAAACCAATCCGGAGCAGCGCGCGGGCCGCGGCGTCGCGCACCTCTTTGGCTTTGTGGCTCCGGAACGCGTCGAGCACGAGGTTCGTCCCCTCGGTCGTGCCCCGCGTGGTCAGGAGGTCGACGAGATCAACGAGGAGCTCGACCTTGCCGGTGTGGGCCTTCTGGGCCTTCGCGGCCTCGTCTTTCTCTTCTTTCGTCGTGGTCTTCTTGATCCGGAAATGGCCGAGGTCGCGGAGCTCCGGCGTGAAGAGCGCGAGGATTCGCTCGTTCGCGCGCGGGTGTTTGCTCGCGGCGAGCGAGGTCTCGGCCGCCGAGCGCATCTCCTGCGTGCCGCCGAATGCGCGAAGGAGCACCTCGAGCGCCTCGTCCCCGAGGGCCCCGGCGAGCGAAAGGACGGCCGAGGCGCGCACCTCCTTCGAACGATCCTTTTCCGCGAGCACGATTGCAATCGGCTCGGCCTCCAGAGGGTCGATCCTGCCAAGCTCTGCGATCGCCGCGGCGCGGATGTCCGGAACGCCCTTCTCGATGGCCTTCCGGAGCAGCGGCTTGGACTTCGGCCCGTCGATCCTTGCAATGGCGCGGAGCAGCCGCACATCGAGCGCGCGGCCCTTTTCAACGTCGAGGTGCCTCTCGAGCAGCGGCACGATCGCCTCGCCGAGCGCCGGCAGGAGGTATTGCACGATCACCTCGGCGATGGCGCCGTCCGAGAGCGCGGGAATGATGAGGGGCAAGATGCGGAGATCCCGCGCCGCACAGCGATCCGAAGTGGAATAATCACGAATGATGCGGGACCGTTGCCGCGAATCCGGGGCGTTCGTGAGCGCGCCGACGAGGGTATTGAGCTCCGTGGGCGTGAGCGGCGTGCCGATCTTGCGCGCAGGAGGGAGCGGGGTGAGGTCGCCGTTTGTCTCGGGCAGGGCCGGGGTCGCCTGCGCGCCGCGCACCTGCACCATGAGCGAGGCGAGCGAGAGGAGCTCGGTCGCCGCGGCCTTTCCCGTGGCTTGCTGGAGTCTGTCCATCTGCTCCACGACCTTGCCGAGGGCAGGCGCGCGCGCGGCGAGCGGGGCGAGTTTTTCCTTCGCGCTCGAAAGGTTCGGGTCTGTCCGGGCAATCTGCGCGCCGGCGAAGAGCC
>JANMGF010001136.1:0-2644 GCA_031374535.1 Polyangium sp. (in: bacteria) | reverse complement strand
GGCCAGACGAAGCCCGCGGTCGGCGGTGCGGCCACCGGTGGCTGCCAAACGCCGACCTCCGGCGACGGGGACAAGGACCTGGCCTGCTGCGTGCCCGGCACCGACACCGTCATCGAGGCCGAGGTCTGCGGCCAGTGCGCGGCCGACTCGCAGCGTGACGCTGCGCAGGCCGTGTACTGCTCCTGCCGGTGCGACGTCGCCGACGGCGAGCCGCCGGATCCGAACTTCAACTTCTGCGAGTGCCCGACCGGCTACGCGTGCGAGCAAATCCGCCCGAACGTCGGTCTCGGCGACAAGCAGCTCACCGGCAAGTACTGCATCAAGCAGGACACGCTGTTCACCACCGAGGGCACCTGCGGCTCTGTCAAGGGTCACTACAACGCGACCCAGTGCAAAGGCGTGGGCTTTTCGAGCGGCTCCTGAAAAGAACCCTCACGGCCTCGCCGACGGCACGCACCACGCATCCCCTGCCCGCCCCTCGCCCCGAGACATCTCCGTCGGCTGACGACCTCTCCGTCCCTCCGCGCAAACGCGCGGGGGGTACGGACGCCGATGCTTCGAAGGCTCAGGGCGCTTCGTCTGCTTCACGAAAAACGAAGCACAACGAGCCGCGTTCGTCCTCCACACGCGACGCGCGTCATCTCGCAGGCGCGCGCGCCGAGGATGCCGCTGCAGATCATTTCTTGCGAATCGGTGCAGCGATCCTGGGTCGCAACGTGCGCGTCGGCCGTGCCGAGATCGATCTGCTCGTGCGTGACGGCGTGGTGATCGTGGTGGTCGAGGTGCGCACGCGCGGACCACGATCCTACCAGCGCGCGCTCGACAGCATCGACGCCCGGAAGCGCGCGCGTTTGCGTGCTGCTGGGCAGCGGCTCTGGAGCTCGAGGTTTGCCCGCGATGCGGAGCTCGAACGCATGCGCTTCGACGCCGTCGCGGTCACGTTCGCGCCCGATGGCGAGCCGCTCGTCGAGCACGTCAAGGCAGCGTTCTGATCTGCATGCGTGGTGCGCGCGGCGTGCGCGCGGCGTGTCGTGATCACGATATGACGCCGCGCTGCGCGTGAGACTCGCCGTCGCCGAGATCCGAAGATCGTCAGCCGTCGATCTGAGCCTGCATCTCGGCGCGAAGCTTCTTCAACATCGCCACGCCGTCGCTCGACCCATCCGCCTCGATGCGCGCGATGGCCGCGTCGATCTGCGTGATCTCGTGCGACTGACGATCACGAAGGCTACTGAGCATCTGATCGAACGACTCGAAGAAGTCCTGCATCTCGTCGCCCTTGCGCAGGCGCTCGCGCAGACCGAGGTGTCCTTCGCCCACGCGGTGGAACATGCGCTTCATCTTGAAGACGGGCCCCGCGATCTTGTGCGTAACGACGATCCCCGCGATCCAGATGCAAATGACGAGGAGCCCGAGCGCGCACACGAGGGCCACGCGCAAGGTACGCTGCTGCTCCTCCACCGCGGCGGACTGGCGCACGAGCTCCGCGGAGCGCTGCTTCAGGAAGTCCGCGTCCTTCTCGAGGCGAGACTGCTCTTCCTTGAGCTTCGCCTCGTCGCTCGCCGCGTCGGCGCTGAACTGCTTCGCGAGCTCGGGTTCGTCCTTGTACTCCTTCGCGATGTTCATCGCGACGACCTGCGAGACCTTCTTGCTCTGCTCGACGACGAGCTGGCCTCGCTTGACGGTCTCCTGCCCCTGCGTGACGAGCGCTTTCTGCTGAACGACCGCCTGGCGGCCCTGATCGATCAGCTTGGTGCTCGTGAGCCAAAGGCCCGTGCCCAGCAGGGCGGAGATGACGAACGCGATGCCCGCGAGATAACCCGCGTATTTGAGCTGGAAGCGCGTGTCGAGGAGGTAGTTGCGGATGCGGCGCTGCTCGCGGCCGCTCGTGGCGGAGGGCGGGGTGACGGAGCCTGAAGCCTCGCTCATCGGGGGGACCTTGCGCGTCTATTGCCACGGCGCGTGGCGTTTGCCCATGAGGGGACGCGGCGCGCCGTGCTCCGCCCCCCTCGTGGCGATATCACAACGACGCGACGACCTTGGAGAAGGTGTCGATGGCGTTCTCCACGCACATCTTCATGAGCACGTTCTCACTCTGCACGTCGGTCTTGGGCGTGTCGGATTGGGTGAGCTTCGGCGAGAACTCGCCTTGCAGCGCCTTGCCGGGGTACGTCCACATGCTCACGCGCACGACCTGCGTCAAATTCCCGTTGCTATACACCGCCGGCTCGACGCTGGCGATGAGATAAAAGCCCTTCAAATTTTTTGACTTGACGACCTTGCCGCCTTGTGCGGCGGTCTCAGCCTTGGGAGCGACGGCATACCCGGCCTTGCCGAGGAGCTTGCTCTGCATCGCCGCGCGCACGATCGCTTCGACCTCGGCCGTGGGTCGGGTCGTCTTGTTCGAGATCTCGATCGCCACGTAGTACTTCGCATCGGGGCCGGGGGGCGGAGGCGCGGGCACGCCGCCGCCGCTCTTCAACGTGTCGATCGACTTCTGCATCTGCGTCTTCGAGGAGCCGCCCTTCTCCTTCGCGATCGCAGTCTGCAAACACGGGAGCCCCGCGGGTTTGCCGAGCTTGCCGAGCGCGGCGGCCGCGGCGACCTTCACCGAGTCGTTGCCATCCACGAGCGCGTCGCAGAG
>JANMGF010001108.1:0-2670 GCA_031374535.1 Polyangium sp. (in: bacteria) | reverse complement strand
GCGAGCGGGCCCATCGCGTAGACCGGATCGTCGGGCTCGAAGTCGTAATCGCAGAACGCGACCACGCTCTCGCCCCGCGCGAGGAGGCCCGCCGCGGCGAGCGGCTCGGCCCAGAGCAAGGACGAGGTGCCCATGAAGCGGTTCGTCCGCTCAATGTCCGTCTCCGTCGCGACCTCGACCTCCACGAGTCCCACACGCCGGATGTTCGCAGGGCGGCTGAAATCAGGGACTTGCAGGATGGGATCAAACGCGACGTCGAGGTCCTTGACGGTCGTCGCGCCGTGCTCGACGTAGCGCTTCGTCGCGCCCGCCGCGATCCCGTTGACGAGGTGCACCGCGCGGTACTGGCCCCGCAACGCAGCGACGACCTCCTCCACCGTCTCGGGTTTCGTCGCGTCCGCGTTCCAGAACCGCGCCGTGAGCCCCTCGGCCGACGCCGCCTCCACGAGCGCCGCGACGTGGTGGCCGCCGATCTGCATCTTCTCGCTGTCGTAGTGCACGCCGAAGACGGCCGCTCGTTCGCTGAAGAGGAGCTGCACCGCGAGCGCCCGCGTGAGCCCGTTCGAGCCGCCGAGGATGACGACGGCCGTGTCCTTCGCGATGTGCGCGCCTCGAGGCCGCAACATGCTCCGCTGCGACGCGAGCAGCTCGCGCGCGACACGAGGCCCATCCTGGGCCAGCGCCTGGACGATGGAGCGGCGATCGGTGCCGCCGAGCGGGAGCTTGCGGAAGACCTCGAGTTCCATGTCCGTAGCCTCTTACCATGGTAGAGAGGGGCGTGGTGAAGACGGTCCTTTTGACGGGCGGCACCGGGTTCATCGGACGACGGCTCACGGAGACACTTCTCCAGCGAGGCGACCGCGTGACAGTGCTCACGCGTGATCCGAACCGAGCACGCGGCAAATTACCCGCAGGCGCGACGGCGGTGGCGTGGGAGCCCGAGCGCGAGGGGGCATGGCTCGACGAGATCGGGCGCGCCTCCGCGGTCGTGCATCTCGCGGGCGAGCCCGTCGCGCAGCGGTGGAGCGAGGAAGCGCGCCGCGCGATCGTCGCGAGCCGCGTCGAGTCGACCCGCCTCGTCGTGGAAGGCATCCGTCGCGCTGCGAAGAAGCCCGAGGTGTTCGTCTGCGCGTCGGCTGTCGGGTTCTACGGACCTCGCCGGCCTGACGAGGCGCTCGACGAGGGCGGCAGCCGCGGCGAAGGGTTCCTCGCGGACGTGGTCGAGCAGTGGGAAGCGGAGGCCGTGAAGGCCGAGGCGCTCGGCGTACGTACGGTGATGTTGCGGATCGGGGTCGTGCTCGGAGAGGGCGGCGGCGCGCTCGAGAAGATGCTTTTGCCCTTCAAGATGTTCGTAGGGGGGCCGATCGCGCCGGGGTCGCAGGTGATCTCGTGGATTCACGCCGAGGACGTCGTGGGCCTCGTGCTCCTCGCGCTGAACGAGACGCGCGCGCGTGGGCCCATCAACGTCGTGTCGCCCGAGCCCGCGACGAGCAAGGAGCTCGCGACGGCGATCGGGCGCGTGATGAAGCGGCCTTCGTGGTTCACGACGCCGGAGGCCGCGGTGAAGGTCGCGCTCGGTGAGGCGGCGATGGTCGTCACGACCGGTCAACGCGTCGTGCCTGCCCGCGCCAAGGAGCTCGGGTACGTGTTTCAGTATCCGGAGCTCGTCCCGGCGCTCAGGTCGATCCTGACACGTTAGGGAACGGGCCAGGTCGCGCTTCGCGCCGCGCGCTTCGCCGGGGTGGCGGAACCCCCTTGGGAACCGCCTCCCCGGCGAAGCGCCTCAAAAGGCGCCGGCCACCGGGAGTCGCCGAAAAGTCGATCTTGTCGAGCAGCAACTTCCCGGGGGCCGGGACGGCGAAGTGAGACGCTCCCCCCGAAGCGCGCCGTCCAGGAGTCCATGCATAGGCCATCTGCGTCGCGAGATCGCTCGGGACGAGTTGCAATCCCGTGTCCGGTCGCGACCTGATGCCTACGTTTCACAGCGGTACGAGGACACTGGAATCCGGGTCGGGGAGGGCCCCGAGGACAACGTCAAGCGATGCCGCGGCTGCGAAAAATCTCACGAACCGCCGCCTGCGCCGCGCCGGAAAGGCCAGGGAGGGCGGACTTGGCCACGTCCACGAACTTCATGCCGCGCGCCCTTTTGAGGGCGTCGATCGCCGCCTGACGCTCCTCGCGTCCGTCGTGCTCGATCACGCCGAGGAGCATCTCCGCCGCCTCCAGCGTGTCGATACGCGCGAGCGCTTTCACCGCGGACGAGCGCACGACGGCGCTCTGCGACTCGCGGTAGATGCGCGCGAGCGGATCGAAGGCGTGCGGGAACCGTAGCTCTTCGAGGGCCTTCGACGCTTCCTGGACCACGCCGCCCTCGGGATCGACGAGCGCCTCGCGCAGCGTGATGAACGTACGCTTGTAAAGGAAACGCGAGAGCGCACGCACCACCGCGACGCGCACCTCGCGCTCGGGCCTGCGGAAGAGGTGCTCGAGGGGCGAGAGGATCGTGTAGAGCTCGACCAGCGCGAGCTGCTCGGCCAGCGTGGCGTAGAGCTGGCTCTGCGCGGTTCGGCCCGGGTTTCCGTCTTCCTCCGCCTCGATCGCGATCGCCGTGAGCCGCGCGAGCATGGCGCGCCTGCGCGTGACCTCGGACCACGCGGAAGGATCGAGCAC
>JANMGF010001060.1:0-2628 GCA_031374535.1 Polyangium sp. (in: bacteria) | reverse complement strand
CAGGTGAGGGGGAAGAAATCGAGCCCAGGCCGCTCGTCTTGCGAGACGGCGGTCACGAGGACCATCGTATCGCCGAACGTGACGAGGACGGACCCATGGGCCTGCTTGGCCAGACGGCCGGTCTCGAGCGTGAGGGCTCGGCCGCCGACCATGACGGATTCACGAACGTACATTGTCTTGCGCTCTCTCCAGAGGCCGCGAGCGCGCTCCCGAAGACCAGAATTTCCGAGCGCAAGGCGGATCTTCTTCCTCGATTCCTACCCAGAAGCGCATGCTGCTGGGCACGAAGCGAAGATGAAGACGCTCCGTAGCGCTCACGGCCTCGGGGAACGCCCCCGCGCCCCGTTCAATTGTCCAAACCGACGTATTTCGGCTCTCTGTGTAGAACCTCCCGCCCATGACCGCCACTTTTTTCGGCGTCCCTGCGAGCCGTTCTTCCTGAAATACTTCAATAAGCCGTGTGGCCCAGACGCACCGAGGGCGCGTCGAGACGTACAAAAGCGCGAAAGGCCCGCTCCCCCTCGCGCCTTCGCGTCTGGAGAAACGAGCCCTCTCGTCGAGCCGGTCGGCTCGCCCAGCCTACCTGGGGATCACTTGCGGATGTTGAGCTTGCCGATGAGCGTCCGGTAACGCTCGATGTCGATCCGCTTCAAGTAGTCGAGCTGGCGGCGACGCTGGCTGACGAGCTTCAAGAGACCACGGCGCGAGTGGTGGTCCTTCTTGTGCGTCTTGAAGTGCTCGGTGAGCTGCGTGATCCGCTCGCTCATGAGCGCGATCTGCACCTCGGGCGAGCCGGTGTCGCCCTCGTGCGTGGCGTACTTGTCGATGATCGTGGTCTTGTGAATCGGATGAAGCATCGGTCCTGGCTCTCCTGGCCCTTCCTGGCGCTGCCGAGCGCTGGATCGGCCAAGTGTCGCCCGACGAAGAGCGCGCGCCCGGAGCGGCGCGGGCCCCTGTGATCGGGCCAAACGAAAAACGGAGGCGGAGTATACGCATCGCGCCCGTTCGGTCAACGACAAGGCGCGTGCCGTAGGGACGGGCGAGCAAGGCAAGCCGCAGGATTGTCGCCCCGGAGGACGTCGACTTCCGCTAGTCTTCCCCGCGATGGCCGGTAACGTTCGGCCCCCCGATTCGGGGGCATCTTCCCACATGGCTGCGTCCACGTCGTCGCAGCCGTCGATCGTCGTCCGACCCGCGATGACGAACCTCACCGGGATCGGCTCGGCGGCCACCGGATATGGATCGGCCGAATCGTTCGTCGCAGGCGTCACCGCCCAACGAATCTGCGGGAGCTGCGGGAGCCGCTACCCGGGCGAATACAAGATCTGCCCGAAGGACGGCACGGAGCTCTCGGAGGAGTCGCAGGACGAGCTCGTCGGCCAGACGTTGCGGGATTCGTACATCATCGTCCGCGTGATCGGCGAGGGCGGCATGGGCCGCGTGTACGAGGCGCGCCATACGCGTATCGGGTCGAAGCGTTTCGCCATCAAGATGCTCCACCCCGAGTACGCCCGTCAGCCGGACGTGCTCTCCCGTTTCCAGCGCGAGGCCGAGGCGGCGGCGCAGATCCAGAGCCCTTACGTCGTCGATGTATACGACGTCGATCGCACGGCCGACGGACGCCCTTTCATCGTCGGCGAGCTGCTCGACGGCAAAGAGTTCGCCGACATGCTCCAGCACATCGGCAAGATGGGCGTGCCCCAGGCCGTGCGGATCGTCCGGCAGGTCTGCAAGGCGCTCGCCGCCGCGCACGCGAAGGGCGTCGTGCACCGCGACATGAAGCCCGAGAACGTCTTCCTCACGGGCGACTTGAACCACCCGACGGCGAAGGTCATCGACTTCGGCATCTCCAAGGTCGACGACGGCCCCGCGGGCAAGGCCCTCACGCGCACCGGCATGATCATGGGCACGCCCTCGTACATGGCGCCGGAACAGGCGCGAGGGCAACGCGTCGACCACCGCGCCGACATCTACGCCGTGGGCGCGATGCTCTACTGCGCCCTCACGGGCAAACGTCCCTTCGACAACGGCGATCCCGCCGCGACGCTGATGGCCGTCCTGACCGAGGACGCGCCGCGGCCCCGCTCGCTCGAGCCGAGCATCCCCGAGACGCTGGAGATGGTCATCCAGCGCTCGATGGCCAAGGACCCGAACGATCGCCACCAGAGCATGGCCGAGCTCGACGCCGACCTCGCGTCCTGGGACACGGACGATCAGGGCGGGGCCTCGCTGGTCGTGGTCGATCAAACCGCGACCGGAACGGTGGGACGCCCGTCGCACTACAAGCAGCACCAAGAAGCCACGATGGCGCGGCCGATGCTCGTGTTGATGACGGCCCTCGGCGTCTTCTTCGCGCTCGGCGGCCTCATCACGACCGCGGCCTCCATCTTCCGCATAGCCCGCGGCGGCGGCTCCACGGCGAACCTGACCGTCTCGGAGTCCATCCTCCTGCTGCTCCTCATCCCGGTCGCGCTCGCCGCGCCCATCGTCCTTTTCATTCGTTTCATGCGAAAGACGGTGTGGGAAAACACGGTGAAGGCGATCGAGCTGCTCGGGCGGCTGCGTCGTCCCGTGGTGGTGGGCCTTTGCGCCTACGGGTTCGGATCGATGCTCGTGCGCTCGATCACG
>JANMGF010001040.1:0-3202 GCA_031374535.1 Polyangium sp. (in: bacteria) | reverse complement strand
GCAAATCGATGCGTTCAAAGCAAAGCAGCGCAAGGCCGACCTCGCGCACAAGACGATCAACAATCAGCTCACGGTGCTGGGCAAGCTGTTCAATGTGGCCAAGGAATGGCGCAGGGTCGCGTCCGCTCCCCGCATTGGCTTTCTCCCGACCGCGGAACCGGAATTCGATTTCCTCGATTTCGAGGAGGCCACGCGCCTCGTCGAGGCCGCGGAGCCGGAGATCCACCCGATGATTCTGCTCGGTCTCCGGACCGGGCTGCGTCAGGGAGAACTGCTTGAGCTCCGGTGGACCGACGTGGATCTCGTGAAGGGCCTTCTCCGGGTTCGGAGGTCGATCTGGAAAGGAAAGATCACGACCCCAAAGGGCGGCAAGGGGCGCGACGTGCCGCTCTCCGACGAGGCACGGGCGGCGCTCCGTGACCTTCCTTCACGTTTTGCCGGAGGGCTCGTTTTTCCCGAGAAGGGTGGTCGCCACCTGACCAAGGGGAAATGCAAGCACCCCTTCTGGCGGGCCTGCAAGCGCGCTGGGCTCCGGCAGGTCGGCTGGCACGTGCTGCGGCACACGTTCGCCAGCCACCTCGCCATGCGTGGCGTGCCGCTCAAGGCCATCCAGGAGCTGCTCGGTCACACGACGATGGACATGACCATGCGCTACGCCCACCTCTCGCCAGAGGTCGGACGTAGCGCCGTGCTCCTGCTCGACGGCCCGGCCCGAGAAGATCGGTCTGGGCACGATTTGGGCACGATCCGGTCAAGAAACATGAAGTAACGCGGCAAATTTGAGTGGAGGCGCCGGGAATCGAACCCGGGTCCGCAAGGCCTAGAGCTCACCTTCGTTCACGTGCGTAGTCGCCGTATCCCCTGCGACTGGGTCCGCGGATTCGGCCGCGACCTATCCCTCGCTAATCTCGACCACACTATCGAGGGCGCCCTCGCGTGATCCAGCCCTTGTGGTTGACACCCTTCGGATACCAGGACGATCTCTCCGTCGGGCGGCTATCGTCGGTTGTTACGCCGCGAGAGCGTATGCGTTGTCGTTCGCACGTATAACGTCCCGCTTGATAGGCGGTGCAGGAGCCGCCAGCACGCAGATGAACCTTCGGTCCCCACGTCGAAGCCGATCGCCCCCTCGTGGTGACCTCGAACCCTGAAGGGATCGAGCCCCGCAAGCATAGGACACCGAGATCTCGCGTCAACCCCCCATCCGCCTCGTGCCGATGGGCCGTGTTTTCTCCCGTCGAGCCACCCTCGGGGACCGTCAACCCCCTCGTTTTCGGCACGCCCCTCGACGACCTTCCAGGCCTCGACTAGACGGAGAGGGTCCCGGATCGGCGCTCGACGAGCGTCTTCCGCCGGGTGATGGCTCTTCGTAGCGAGGTCGACATGGCGCGGATGGTGCAGTGCGTGAAGCTCGGTCAGGAGGCGGAAGGGCTGGAAAAGCCGCCCTTCAAGGGGCCCCTTGGCCAGCGGGTGTTCGACGGCGTCTCCAAGCAGGCGTGGAAGATGTGGCTCGAGCACTCGAAGATGCTCATCAACGAGTTCCGCCTCGACCTCATGAGCGAGCATGGTCAGCGGATCTGGATGACCGAGTGCGAGAAGTACTTCTTCGGGGAGGGCGCGGCGCTCCCGCCCGACTTCAAGCCTCAAGAGACGAAGTAGCCGGGCGGACGACGGCGCGGTTCACTGGAGCTTCCAGACCGCGCCGCTCGTGACCGTCACCGTCTCGACGAAGTACAGCGTCTTGGTCACGCGGTCGAACGTCATCGCATAGTCGCTCGTGTCGCCGATCGTCGCGATGTTGGCCACTTGGGTGGGCATCGCGCCCGCGGGACCCACGACAGCGTGGATGGCTCCGCCGTAGGCGCGCGCGTAGAGGTGCTGCGGGGCCACGAGATCGTCGAGCTCCACGCTGGTGTGGGTCGTGCTCGTGTCGAGCGTGGCGAGCTTCGTCGCAGCGCTCGTGATCGAGGCGCGCGGGATGCGGTAGACGCCTTCGCTCGACGTGCCCGTGGTCCGGCCGGCGACGTAGAAGAACTGCGCGTCGGCCGCGAGGCCCACGACGTAGTCCACGCTCGTGTTCGTCCCGAGGGGCACGGGCGTGCCGGGCGCCGTCGACGGGATGCTGTAGAAGTCGACCTTCCCTGCCGTGTTGCGCGTCGCCGTGACGAGGTTTGTCCCGTCGAACGTGACGGCATACGAGCCAGAATTCGCGGCGTACGACGGCGTGAGATCCCAGGTCGTTGGTCCCCAAACGGATCCGTTCAGGATGCGGAACAGGCGGCTCGCGCTGGTGACCGCCGTGCTGTCGATGCTGAAGAGCTGGTTGTTGGCGAACGTGAGATCGTAGCCGAGGTGCGTCGTCGTGATGCCGTCGGCCGTTCCGCGCTCGACGGCTTGCACGCCACCCGCGATCGGGAACTGGAAGACCTTGCTCAGGCCGCCGACGAAGATCTCCGTGCCGCTCACGGCCATGCCGTACGTCGACGAGGCCGTCGTGGGGAACGTGACGCCAAGGGGGGCGAGCGTCTTCACGCCGTTGTAGGCGACGTCGGAGATCGCGAACGACGTGACCGTCCCTCCGACGGGGACTGCGGCGTATAGCTTCGAGCCCGGCGCGAACAGGCCGCCGAGCCCAGGGACCGGGCCCCCCGTCCCGCAGAAGAGCGACTGGTTGCCTTCATCGAAGAGCGCGAGTGTGCCCGCGGGGTTCACCTGCAGGGACACGGCGCCGTTCACCACGGTGTAGACGTACCAGTGCACGTTCACGCCGACGGGGAAGCAGCTCGGCGCGTCGAGCCGCATCATCGACGTCGGGTTGATGGGGGTCGAGCCCGCCGCGATCGGCTCCGCGGTCCCCCAGCTCTCGCCGAGGCCAGGGTTGATCTCGCGGATCTTCACCGTGGCGCCGTTGAAGTCCTGGCTCGTGGCCTCGGTGCTCACCCAGACGTAGAGCGGGCCTGCGGGCGCAGGCATCGTGATGTCGTGCGTGTCGGCGTTGGCGCGGCAGTTGTACGAGACCTTCGTCGCCGACTCGGGATCACACTCGTTCAAGACCTCGACGTTGAGGGCGCTTTGCGTGAGGACCGGATCGAGGTTCTGCACCTGGACCTGGAGGACACTCGTGGGCGAGACCTTGTCGAACTCGATGACCGCGTCGACCCCGTGGATGTCGCCGTAGGTCGTGTTGTTGTCGCACGAGATG
>JANMGF010001038.1:0-6281 GCA_031374535.1 Polyangium sp. (in: bacteria) | reverse complement strand
GCGAAGACCATCGGGCTCGTGTAAAACCGACCGAGCGCGACCACGACCGAGGCGACGGGGGCGGCGAGCGCGACGAGCACCGCGACGGTCCGACGGCGCTTCACGCGGCCCGCGATCTCGCCCGCCACGGCGCCCCAGGCGCCCCCGAGGAGCGCGCCGACACCGGGGCCCAGGGCGAAGAGGACCGAGCCCGTGACGGGGTCGCAGAACCCCGCCCGCAGGCCGTGCACCATCGTGACGAGCCAGGCCACGAACGCGAAGAGGGCGCCCCTCGCGAGGCCCCGGGCATACGCGTCGAACGGCGCGAGGCGCGGTCTTGCCGTCTCGAGCGCCGTGGTGATGGCCGCCGCGGTCGGCACGACGAGCCCCGCGGCGAGCGCGCTCTCGTATCCGGGTCCGTCGAAGAGCGGCAAGAACCCGATCGCGCCCACGAGCAGCACGACCGCCCCGAGCCCGATCGGCGACGGCCGTGCGCTTGCCAAGCCCTTCCAGTCCATGCAGTCAGCCGGGATCCCCCTCGAAGCGAGGGCTCACCGTCCTGTCACGCCAGCGGAGGCGGCGTGCTCACGGAGGGTTGTTTCGGGGGTTCGAGCACCAGCGGCAGGATCTCGGACATCACGTTGACGAGGGTCACCTTCACCTCGTCGAGGATGTCCTTGGGCACGTCCTCGAGGTCCTTGCGGTTCTGCGCGGGGATGATGACGTGCTTGATGCCCGCGCGATGCGCCGCGAGGAGCTTCTCCTTCACGCCGCCGACGCCCATGATGCGGCCGCGCAGCGAGATCTCGCCCGTCATCGCGACGTCCGAGCGCACCGGGCAGCCGAGCAGGAGCGAGCAGACGGCCGTGAACATCGTCACGCCCGCGCTCGGTCCGTCCTTCGGCGTGCCGTGCTTCGGGATGTGCACGTGCAGATCGATGTTCTTCAGCCACTCGGGATCGAGGTGCAGCTCGCCGGCCTTGCTGCGGACGAAGGAGACGGCCGTGGTGGCGGACTCCTGCATCACGTTTTTCATGTTGCCGGTCAGCACGACGTTGCCCTTGCCGGGCATCTTCGTGGCCTCGATGAAGAGGATCTCGCCGCCCGTCGGGGTCCACGCGAGGCCCGTCGCCACGCCGGGCTCGAGGTTGCGCTCGGCGATCTCGGGGCGGTGCTTGTGCGGGCCGAGGACCTTCTCGACGTGCTCGGGCGAGACGACCTCGGGCACGGCGTTGCCCTCGGCGAGCTTGACGGCCGTGGCGCGGCAAACCGCGGCGATCTCGCGCTCGAGCCCACGGACACCCGCCTCGCGCGTGTAGTTGTCGATGAGCGTCTCGATGCCGGGCACCGTGAAATCGAGCCGCTCGTCCGTGAGGCCGTGCGCCGAGAGCTGCTTGGGCACGAGGAACTCGCGCGCGATGCCGAGTTTGTCCGTGCGCGTGTAGCCCGGGACCTCGATGACCTCCATGCGGTCGAAGAGCGCAGCCGGGATCGTGTCGCGGTTGTTCGCCGTGGCCAGGAACATCACCTGCGACAGGTCAAACGGCATGTCGAGATAGTGGTCCTGAAACGTCCCGTTCTGCTCGGGATCGAGGACCTCGAGCAGCGCCGCGGCCGGATCGCCGCGCAAATCCACGCCCATCTTGTCGACCTCGTCGAGGACAAGGACGGGGTTCTTCGTGCCGGCCTTCTTCAGCGCTTGCAGGATTCGTCCCGGCAACGCGCCGACGTACGTGCGGCGGTGGCCTCGCACCTCGGCCTCGTCGCGCACGCCGCCGAGCGCGATACGCTCGTAGTTGCGGCCCATCGCGCGGGCGATCGAGCGGCCGAGCGAGGTCTTTCCGACGCCGGGCGGGCCGATGAAGAGCAGGATCGGGCCCTTCTTGTCGGCGCGGAGCTGCCGGATCGCGGCGTACTCCACGATGCGCTTCTTCACCTTCTCGAGGCCCATGTGGTCCTCGTCGAGGCAACGACGCACGTCCTGCACGCTGATGCGATCGACGGTCGTCTTCGACCAGGGAAGATCGGCGATCCACTCGACGTAGGTCCGCGTGACGTTGTACTCGGCCGATTGCTGCGCCATCGAGCGCATGCGGCCGAGCTGCTTCTTCACGACCTTCTCGACCTCGACCGGGACCTTCGCGCGGCGCACGCGCTCGCGGAGCTCCTCGATCTCGTCGTCCTCACCCGCCTCGCCGAGCTCCTCGCGGATGGTCTTCATCTGCTGGCGCAGGATGTACTCGCGCTGGCTCTTGCCCATCTCCTCCTGGACCATGGAGGAGATCTCCTTCTTCACGCGCAGCACCTCGAGCTGACGGCCCACCATGGCGAGCACCAGGCGCACGCGGGCCTTCACGTCGAAGGCCTCGAGGATCTCCTGTTTGTCGCCGACGGAGGCCTGGGCCTGCGGGAAGTTCGAGGCGATGAGATCGGCGAGGGCGCCGGGCTCGCGCACGTTGTCGAGGATGCCGGCCGTGTCGCGCGGCAGGTTCGGCATGAGCGCGAGCACCTCGCGTGTCGCCTCGCGGAGGCCCGTCCCCAGCGCGTCGAGCTCGATGTCACGCACGAGCGACTCGGGGATACGCTCGATCTTGGCGCGCATGTACGGCTCGAGCGTCGCGATGTTTTTCACGCGGAAGCGGCCGAGGCCGTTCAGGACGACGGAGTAGTTGCTCGGTCCGAGGCGGATCACCTTCACGACACGCGCGATGGTCCCGACCGTGTAGAGCTCCTTGAAGGTGGGTTCGTCGATCTCGGGCGAGCGCTGGCTGATCACGCCGACGAGGGCCCGCTCGCGGCCGAGGAGGTCCTCGACGAGGCGGACGCTGCGAGGTCGCCCGACGTTGATGGGGACCACCGACATCGGGAACAATACGGAATTCCGCAGCGGAAGGATCGGAACGCTATCCTCACCCGAGGAAGAAGGCGGCCGAGAGGGGGGAGCGCCGGTCGAGGCCATACGCGCGACACCCTAGTACATTTTTCGAGGACCGGCCCCTCGCGCGAAAATTTGAGCGCGTCAGAAGTCGCGAATTTTCCAGAGCCCACGCTCGCGGATCAAGGCGATCGTGCCGCCGGCGCCGTAAGACATCGAAGCGCTGTCGCCCGTCTCCTCGATGACCGCCGTGGGCAACGCAGTGCGGATGGCCTGGACGATCCGGTTGATCTGGTCCTTCTGCGGCCCTTCCCAGTCCGCTTTGATCTTGTCGGCCGTGAGCTCCGTGCCGGTCGTCTGGGGCGCGTCGGCTTTCGCCGCGGGGGGCGAGCCTTGCGGCGGCGCGAGGAGCGCGGGCTCTTCGCCCAGGGTGATGCCCTCTCGTTCGGCGTCGGGGACGTACCGCAGGAGGACGTCGTACCGCTTGCGCTCGAAGGCCCGCAAGAAGCCAGCGAGGGCCTGGCGCGGCGTGGCCTGGCTGTAGAGGTCGATCGCGGCCGCGTCGATGCGCCATTTGCCGTCCTCGTAGACCAGGAGCAGCTCTTCGCCGTTCGGCAAACTCACGGTCGCCGTGACGAGCGGATCACTCGCGGGGCGGGCCAGGGCGCGGGCGATTTCCACGACCTCTTCCGGGCTCTCCTTCACGGCGCGGCGAAACGCTTCGAGGGACATCGAGCGCTTGGCGTCGTCGGAGAGCAAGCGGTAGGCGTCGTCGACGCGGCCCTCCTCGAGGGCGCGGGCGTAGGCGCGGAGCGTGTCGCTGGGCCCTTGCTGGACGAGGGCGCTCGGGCTGCAGGCGGCGCCGAGGAGCGCGAGGACGGCGAGCCAGGCGGTGAGCTTCACGAGGCCGGGCATAACACATCCGGGGCGGGGTGAGGCGTGTCGAGCTTCGCCACGAGCGCGCCGGGGAGCTAGGATGGCCGCCATGCCGCGTGTTGCCCAGGTCGAACGAAAGACCCACGAGACCCGCATCGCCGTGGAGATCGATCTGGACGGGACCGGCAAGAGCCGGATCTCCACGCCGATCCCGTTCCTTTCGCACATGCTCGATCAGATCGCCCGGCATGGGCTCTTCGATCTGACGGTCGAGGCCGAGGGCGACGTGGAGATCGACGGGCACCACACGACCGAGGATCTCGGGATCGTGCTCGGCTCGGCCGTCGCGCAGGCGCTCGGGGACAAGGCCGGGATCGCTCGGTACGGCGAGGCGACGTTGCCCATGGACGAGGCGCTCGTCACGTGCGCGCTCGATCTGTCGGGCCGGTCGTATTTCGTGTTTCGCGTGCCCTTGCCGAAGGCCAAGGTCGGGACCTTCGACGTGGAGCTCGTGCCGGTGTTTTTCGAGGCGTTCGCCCGATCGGCGCAATGCAACCTGCACCTCCGGATGCACGAGGGGGAGAACCTGCATCACATCATCGAGGTAAGCTTCAAGGCCTTCACGAAGGCGCTCATGCGGGCGACGCGGATCGATCCACGCGTGGCCGGGGTGCCGTCGACGAAAGGGAGCCTTTAGCCATGACGCGGATCGTGGTGGTGGATCTGGGGATGGGGAACCTGCGCAGCGTGGAGCGAGCGATCACGCGCGCGGCTTCGGATCGTGGGGTCTCGTGTGAGGTCGTTCGAGGCGGGCGGGCGGAGGACGTGCGGGCGGCGGACAAGGTCGTCGTGCCGGGACAAGGCGCGTTCCGGGACTGCGCGGCGGCGCTCTCGGGCGAGCTCGGGGAGGCGCTGCGGGAGAGCGTTCGTCGGGGCACACCGTATCTCGGGATATGCCTTGGATTGCAGGCGCTTTTCCAGCGGAGCGAGGAGGCGCCGGGGGCCGCGGGGCTCGGCGTGTTTGCCGGCGAGGTGCGGCGGCTCGATCCGGGGACGGGGGCGGAATCGGTGAAGATCCCGCACATCGGGTGGAATCGGCTCGAATGGCGAGGTTCACCCGAAGGAGCGCTCGGCGCGTGGGGAATGGAGGCGCCGCACGTGTATTTCGTGCACAGCTATCACGCGGTGCCCGAGGATCCGTCGATCGTCGTGGCCACGGTGACGCACGGGCCAAACGTGGTGACGGCGGCGGTCGCGCGGGACAACGTGACGGCGGTGCAATTTCACCCCGAAAAGAGCCAGGGCGCGGGGCTCGTCTTCCTGGGAGCGTTTGTCGCGGCGTGAGGGTCAGCTGTCGAAGAGCAGCCCCGTGATCCGCGGATAGAGCTTCCGGATGACCGGAATGCTGCCGGCCATGGACGAGACCACGTCCCAGTGGTCGCGGTGAACCACGATGAGGCCGTTCTCCGAGCGAAACTCGCTCACGCCCGAGGCCGTGATGGTGAGGCCGAGCCGGCCCACGATGACCGTGTTCCACGAGAGCATGAAATGGGGCTCGCCGCCGACGAGCTCGAGATCCTCGAAGCGCATTTCTTTCAAGCGCTTGAAGAGGTTCTCGTTGATCCGCAGGAAGCGGTCCTTGCCCGTGACGTCGTTGAAGGGGTCGATGAAGCGGATGTTCGGCGCGTAGATCGCGTCGAGATCGGCGAGGATCTTCTCGCGGCGGATGTGATAGGTGGCGAAAAGGGTGAAGATGCGCTCGGGCAGCGTGGGCATGCTGCCCTATATAGCACCGGGAAGGACTGGACTAAGCGATGATCTCGGTGAGCATGCCCGTCGGCAGCTCAGGGTCACCGAAATTATCGAGCGGGGCGCCTGCTTCGTTCTTGCAGCCGACCGCGGCGCCGATCGTGCCGAGGAGACGGCCATTGTGCACGCCGCCCACGTCGACGTACTGGCCGGTCTTCAGGTAACCATTCACGCCGCCGGCGAGGATGTAGGGGACGTCGTCGTAGCCGTGGTACTTGTTCGAGAGATCGTTCAGCCAGACGGCGACGCCGAAGTCGAGGAGCGATCCGGAGCCGAAATCGTAGGCCGCGAGCTTGTCGAGCAGGTACTTGAACATCCGCGCGTGAATGCGGTCGATCTCGTGGTGGAGCAGGTACGCGCCCTCGATCGGCGGGCCCTCGGAGCCGTCGCTGTCGATGCGGTGCGAGATCTTGTGGAAACTCTTCTGCCGGACACCGTTGATGGTGTACTCGGTGCTGTCGTTGCCGTCGCCGATCTGGATCGTCGCGGCGCGCGTCGTCCCGCAGGCCATCGCGAGCGCGATGATGTCCATCTGCATCCGCGCGACCTTCTCCAGGTTGTCGTTCGCTTTTGCGTCCGGGCTCATGGCCTCCATCGCGGCGATCTCCTCGGGCGTGAGCTTGCACGTGAGACCGATCTCGAGGTCGCGGATCGACTGGAAATGCAGGTCGAGGCGATCACGGTCCGCCGTGCTGAGGTCGCTACGCGACATCAACGATTGCATCTGCTCGCGCACGAGATC
>JANMGF010001037.1:0-13185 GCA_031374535.1 Polyangium sp. (in: bacteria) | reverse complement strand
CGGCGTGCACGACGCGCCCGCGGGGCAGCTCGGCGCATCGACGTTGCAGTACTTCAAGCACACGCTCGTGCCCGTGTTGAAGCAGCCATAGGTCGCCGCGCAGTCGCCGTTGTCCGTGCAGCTCGAGCCCTGCGTGCCGCTGCCGACCTCGAGACACGACGTGAAGAGCCGCATCTGCCCGGCCGCCTCGCGCCCGAACACGCAGCCGGTGCCCGCCGCGCAACCGACGTTCGTCGTGGCGTTGCAGTTCTCGGAGCAAAGCGTGACGCCGGGGAGATCGTTGCCGCTGCCGTCGTTGAGCTTCACGACGCAGAGCCCACCGGGCGCCGTGCACTGCGCGTCCGTGGTGCAGAACTCGCCGCACGTGCTCACCGAGGCCGTCTTCGTGAGGCAAATCCCGCCGGCCGCGCACGCGTCGTCGACGTCGCAGATGCCGCCCACGGCCACGCTTCCCGCGGGGATACACGCGCGTTCGCCCGTGCCGTCGACCTGGCACATCTCACCCGCGGCACACCCACACTGCGGCGCGACGAGCTTGCAAGGCGTCTCGCCGCACACGCCGCCGCCGCCGGAGCCGCTCGCGGACGAGGACGACGCGCTGCCGCCCGCGCCGCTCCCCGACGACGTCACCGCGCCTCCGCCCGCGCCGCCCGCGCCTCCCATGCCGCCCATGCCGCCCGCGGACGACGACATGCTACCCGACGAGGGCCCCGGGCCCTGTCCGCTGTCCTCGCCGCCTTCCCCGCCCTCGCCGCCCGATCCCGCGCCAGAGCTGCCTTGCGCGCAGGCGCCGAGGATCGGGCCCCCCAACGCAACGAGCGCCATCGCCACGGCCCAGCTTGTTCTCATGGTTCACCTCACGCGGAAGCGGCAGGACGAAGAATCGGGAAAACCTTACGCCCAAGGGGCGAAAGATCAACGTGAGGGGAGCTCTTTGGTGAACACGATCCGCTGCCGCCCCGGCCCCGCGTAGTCCTCGACCTCGGCCCGCGACCAGCCGAGGGCGTCGTGGAAACGCACCGATCCCTCGTTGCCGAGCGTGGTGATCGCCTTCATGAGCCGGCAGCCGGCCTCCTGGCAATCGGCCTCGAACGCGGTGTAGAGCAAACGCGCCACGCCGCGGCGCCGGTAGTCCGGATCGATGCCGACGATGTGCACGTACCCGACCGGGCCTTCGGGCGCGATGAATCCGAACATGAAGCCCACGAGCTGCCCGTCGTGCTCGACCATCCGCGCGAGCCGCCCGAGCTCGTAGAAGAAGATCGGATGCGCGAGCGCGCTCGTCGGACCACCCCACCACCGATCGATCACACGTACGATCTGGTCGTAGTCGGACTTCTTGAGGGGTCTCGTCGAAAGGTCCACGGCGCCTCCTGCGTGAGCCCGGCTCGGGCTGGCCCAGCGTACCCGCTCTTGGCCTGGGGACCCCACTCGAAAAACATGCTAGCCGTAGCGCCGTGACTCGCGACGCAATCCGCATCGCTCCATCGATACTTTCCGCAGATTTCGGACGCCTCGCCGAGGAGGTCCGCGCCGTCGCGGCCGCGGGCGCCGACTGGATTCACGTCGACGTGATGGATGGGCGGTTCGTGCCGAACATCACGATAGGCCCCCTCGTCGTGCAAGCGGTTCGCGCGGCGACGTCGCTGCCGATCGACGTGCACCTCATGATCGTCGAGCCCGAGCGGTACGTCGCGGATTTCGCGAAGGCCGGCGCCGACGTGATCTCGGTGCACGTGGAGGCCTCGCCGCACTTGCACCGCACGCTCCAGCAAATTCGCGGGCTCGGGAAGAAGGCCGGCATCGTGCTCAATCCCCACACGTCGGAGGAGTCGATTCGCCACGTCCTTGCCGATTGTGATCTCGTGCTCGTGATGAGCGTCAATCCCGGCTTCGGCGGCCAGCGCTTCATCCCGAGCGCGTTGCCCAAGATCGAGGCGCTGCGCCGCGCGATCGACAAGGCCGGCCTCGCCGTCGATCTCCAGGTCGATGGCGGCGTCGCCGTCGGCACGGCGCGTGAAGTCGTCCGCGCCGGCGCGCGTGTGCTCGTCGCGGGCTCGGCCGTCTTCAACGCGGGTTCGGGCGCGGCCTCCGAGGGCCTCTCCTACGATGATCGCGTCGCCCGTTATGCCGCGGCGATCCGCGCGCTCCGTGACGACGCGGCCTCGGGCCCGGGGGCCTCGGCGTGAAGCGAGCCTGGCTTGCGGGCGTCGTCGCGCTGGTCTGCGGCTGTGGTCCCTCGTCGCCCACCCCGACGTCCCCCTCGCCCGTGGGCTCCAGCTACCGGATCGAGATCAAGCCCAGGGAACCGAACCTCGACGAGGAGGTTCCGCCCGACGCCGAAAGCACGGCCGCGGTGCAGGCAATGCTCGATCGCGTGGCGCGTGCGCGGGGCCTTCCGATCAAGCGACCCGTGCCGGGCAAGGTCCTCGATCGCGACACCATGCTTCGCCGCATTCGCGAGACCGTCGAGCAGGACACGCCGAAGGATGCGCTCGTCTCGCAGGGCGAGATCCTCGCGGCGCTCGAGCTCGTCCCCCCGGATTTCGATTTCGTCGCCGGCGCCTTCGCCCTGCTCGGCGGGCGTGTGGCGGGGTTTTACGACCCTGACGACGGCGCCATGTACCTCGCCGACGATCTCGGCGAGGCCGAGGCCGAGGAGACGCTCGCGCACGAGCTCGCCCACGCCCTCGCCGATCAAACCTTCCCGCTCGCGCCGATGGTCGAATACGCCCCGGGAATGGGAGATCGCCTCTCGGCCGTGCATTCTCTCATCGAGGGCGACGCCACGAGCCTGATGCTCGACATCTCGCTCGGCTCGGCCTTTCAAATGACCGAGGAGCAGGTACGTTTCGCGTTCGTCGCGTCCACGGCGATGTCGGACGTCGGCGCCAAGACCCCGCGCGCCATCAATTCCTCGCTCATCGCGCCCTACGTCGACGGCTTCGCGCTGGTGCAGGAAATCCGTCGACGCGGCGGTTGGCGTGCGGTCGACGAGGTCTGGCGGGCCATGCCCGAGACGACGGAGCAATTGTTACACGTCGACAAACTCCTCGCGCGCGAGCCGGCGGAAAACGTCGCGTCGCCCGTGCTCGGACCGCTCGCGCGGCAAGGGTATCGGTCGCTCGTCGACGACGTCATGGGGGAGCAGGGATTGCGGATCTGGCTCGAGGACATCGGCAGCCGCGGCGAGGCTTCTCGCGGGGCGGCTGGGTGGGGCGGCGATCGGTTCGTCGTGGCGGCGCGTGACGAGGCGGGCAAGCGCCAATACGCCGTGGCCTTTCGGCTTCGTATGGATACGCAAAAGGACGCGGCCGAGGTCGCGTCGCTCTTCGAGCGCAAGTATGGGAAGGTCTGCCGTGAGCGCGATACGCTCGGCCCCATTGCGTGGGCCGGGCGGGGCAGGGATATCGCGTTCGTCGCGGGGCCGTACGAGAGAGAGGGCGGGAAACCGCGCGCGCGGGGCCAGTGTGGAGGCGCGCTCGCGTGGCTAGGGGAGGTTTGGCAGGCCGCACCACCGGATGGCGAGGCGGGCGTGACCCGCGCGGGACGATGACGAAGACGCGGACGATCCTCGACGAGATTGGCCATACCCCCATCGTGCCGCTCCGGCGTATCGGCAAGGGCCTGCCCGTGCCGGTGTACGTCAAATGCGAGCACCTGAACCCCGGCGGCAGCATCAAGGACCGCATCGCGCGAGCGATCGTGGAGGATGCCGAGAAGCGCGGGACGTTGAAGCCCGGCGCGACGCTGGTCGAAGCCACGGCGGGCAACACGGGCATGGGACTCGCGCTGATGGCCGCCTCCCGCGGCTACGAGCTCGTGTGCGTGATGCCCGAAAAAATGAGCGTCGACAAACGTTCGGCGCTCTCGGCGCTCGGCGCGCGCCTCTTCATCACGCCGAACGATCCGCCGGACAGCCCCGATAACTTCCGCAACGTGGCCGTACGCCTGGCGAAGACCGAGGGCTGGTTCTTGACGGACCAGTTTCGCAACCCCGCAAACGTCCGGGTACACGAGGAGACGACGGGCCCGGAGATCCTCGTCTCGATGGGCCGCAAGATCGGCGCATTCGTGGCCGGCGCGGGCACGGGCGGGACGATCACCGGCGTCGGCCGATATTTGAAGCGCCTCGCCCCTGGCATTCGTATCGTGCTCGCCGACCCGCTCGGCTCGGTCCTCGCGCGCTGGGTGGAGACCGGCGAGATCGGCCCGGACGCGCCCTACCGAATGGAGGGAATTGGTGGGAGCAGGCCCCCCGAGCTGCTCGACCGTACGGTCATCGACGAGGCGGTCACGGTGAGCGACGACGACGCCTTCCTGATGACGCGTCGATTGATCCGCGAGGAGGGCCTCTTCGTCGGCGCCTCCTCGGGCGCGGCCGTGGTCGCGGCGCTCCGCGTGGCGGCGAGCGGCGAGCTCCAGGGCCCCGTGATCGCGATCCTGGGCGATAGCTGGGACCGTTACCTGACCCGGGAATGGCTGCGCTGACCTAATCGAGCCGGAACACCCTTCGAAGGGCAGCAAGCGACCCCGTCGAGGTAAGGAATGGGTCGACCTGGTTCGCTCGCAAACGGGCCGGTAGGATGCTGGATCCAGGCATCGACGACGAAGTCCGGAAGAACCGCGTTCATGGCCACCTCATCCCCGAGCATCGCACGTCCCAAGCGCGTCGAGGAGGTGCGACGAGCGCCGCCCCGTGGTAGTCCTGTCCGCACCCCGAGCCCAGCAGCCGACCGGGAAGCGGGCAAACCAGGAGACGGAGAGGTCGCGAGGTATTGACAGGGGAGGGAGAAACAGCCGAAGATTTGGGCGATCGTTTGGGAGGAGTGGCCGAGTGGTCGAAGGCAGCGGTTTTGAAAACGCCCGCCCGACCCTGAATGCGCTCCTCAGGTGAAGCGGCGAAGAACCCTGGTTTCAGGCTGAAAACACGGCCTGGACGCGTACTTGGGTGCCTTGAGCAGGGGGCTTGGCCGAGGTAGGGAATGCGACAGGACGGGACGGGGGAGGACGCCTCGGGGCGGTCGCGTGGGCAACGGATGGGCAACGGATGGGCAACGGGGTCGCGGCCCGCTGGGGGACGCAGGCCTGGGCCGGGGGACTGCCTCCGGCAGCATACCCCTGCTCCGCTGCCGGCCAGCTATGTCCCTCCCACGTTCGCTGTGATGTGGAGTGTCCTGCCCGCCTGGCACGCCCTCCCTGTTCACGGGTCCGTGCACCCGGTGCCCTGCCATCCGGGGAAACTTTTTCCCCTGTGGGGCTATGGCAGGCGAACATCCGGAGGTACCCGTGACGAAAGACTTCACCCCCCAGGAAGCCCTCTCGGGCTGGACCGCTATCCAGAAGCGCATGGCCTTCGAAGAAGAGGTCTCCTCGACCCCCATCGGCCACCAGTCCTTCGAACTGCGGCAGCGGGCGCACGCGCTCCGGGAGAGGGGCGACATGAAGAGCGCCATCGCGCTCTACGAGCAGGCCGCGAACCTGTTCGACAAGGGCGATCCGAGCCCGGCTGCGGCGATGGCCTGGTTCGACCTCGGCCGCGCCTACGAGCACCGTGACGACGGCGTTCACAAGGACAACCTGCGAAACGCCGAGGTGATGTATCGCCGTGCGCTCGCCTCGCCCGCGCTGCCGAAGGATCCCCACCGCATGGGTATGGTCCGCGATGCGCTCGCCTCGTGCCTGCGACACCTCGCGTACGAGGATCCCGCCGCGGAGAAGAAGCTCCTCGACGAGGCCACGAAGCTCTTCGAGGAGGCGGTCAAGATCGCCCTGACCACGGGATCCGCGGGGTTCGAGGACGTCGTGAGCTTCTCCCACAACCTCGGCAATTGCAGGGCGCAGCGGGGCGAGTTCGACGCGGCGCTCTTCGCCATGGACCGCGCCGAGGCGTATGCCCGCGGGCTCGGGCGCATCGTCGAACCCGGGGTGCAGGAGGAGCACATCTCGCGGATCCTGGTCCACGCCGCCGGTCATCGCGCGCGACGCGGCCGCAGCGGGGACCGAGAGCAGGCCAAGAAGCAGCTCCTCGAGGCCATCGAGCTCGGGCACCCGCAGTGGGTGGACACGGCGATGCTGCGGCTCGCCCGGGTGTTGCTCCAGGAAGCGCCGCCCGTGATGGGGGAGGCCCAGGTTTTCCTGCGCCGGATTCGCGTCGATCGAATCCGTCCGGACCTCCAACCGGAGTTCGCCCACCTCCTCGCGCGCGCCGGGCTGCGCAAGGAGGCGCTCGAGCTCCATCAACGCCGGCTCCAGAGCGCGATGGAGCAGTGGAAGGGCGCGATGGCCGACCACATCGCCGATCATCACGCCGCCGAGGCGCAGACTGCAGCGCATAGCGCGGCCCGATTGCATCTCGAGGAGGAGGACGCGCTCGAGGCGTTCTTCACGCTGGAGTACGTCTCCGGCCTCCGCTTCATGGAGAACGTCGAAGCATTTACGCGAATCCAGGAGAATCCGCTGCTCCGCGTCCTCGGTGGCTACCATCATGCGCGGAGCCTCCTCGCCGTCGAGCTGGAGGACGCCGCGAGCCGCCTCACGCAAGGCCTTCTCGACATTCGTGAGGCCCTGGAGAAGACCAAGAAGATCCTGCCTGTCGTGGATACGGGCGAGGTGCCGCGTGAGATGGCCGAGGAGCTCGTCGGGATCCTCGAGGAGACCGTGAAGCACCCCGATCCCGCAGGGTATCTGCAGCGGAAGGCGCGCGAGGTCGGGCGAGAGGCGGTCCGGATCCGAGAGCGAATGGAGGAGCTCGACTCGACGAGCGTGCGCCCGAAGGACAAATCATGGCTCTTCCGGCTCACGCGCGAGGTCGTCCGCGATTTGCTGCGAGAGCACCCGGATCACGCGCTCGTGCGGCTCAGCCTGGCCGAGGACCTGCTCGTGGTGTCGGTGTGGCTCGAGGGAGACGAGGTCGTCACGCGCCACCACCGCGTGGACGTGCCCCGAAACCTCTTCCGGCGCATCTTCGAGCACCAAAAGGACGCGAAACACCCGCCGCTCAAGCGGCTCGAGAAGATCACGTCCGATCTCGAGGCGCTGGATCTCTCGCCAGGGCTCCCGCCTCGCCGCATGGCCCACGGGGTGCTCTTGACGTCGTACATGGCCTCCTTCCTGCCGCTCGGCGCGCTCGGGCCGCGTGGAAAAAACCCGCTCGACCATTTCGAGGCGCTCTCGTGGATGCCTTGCCTGACGCCGCTCTTCGTTCGTCAAGCGGCGCTCGCGCCTCGCGAAGGGGTCGTCTCGATTGCCCCTGGAGGGACGCTTCACCACGCCTTCGCGTTCGGCGTCCCCCTTCCCAACGAGACGCGGATTGAAGGCCCCCGCGCCACGGAGGAGCGGGTACGAGCCGCGGCGCGCGAGGCCGACGTGGTTTGTCTCTACACCCATGGTCGGCACGCGAGCGAGCGAGGCCCACACGTCGACCTTCACGGGAGCGAGCTCCTCGGCGAGGGCTCGCTGCCCGAGGGGTGGGCGGGCATGGAGCGCGTCGAGCTCTGGGCTTGCCAGTCGGGGGTCAACATGCCCTCCGATCCGCTCGTTCCTCCCGTGGACGAGGCCTTCGGGCTCGACGTCGCCTTCGTGCGGAACGGCGTGCGGAGCGCCATTGGGACCCTCTGGTCCGTGCCTGATTTCGTCACCGCCTGCATCGTCCGGCGCTACCGGGACGGCCTGCGCCAGGGTTTGCCCGCGCCCCAGGCGCTCGCTGACGCGCAGCGGTTCTGGCGGGACGAGGGCGCGCGGTCGCTCCTCGAGCACCTTACGACGGCCCCGACGTTCGATGCAGGCCTCCGGGCCTTCAAGGCGACACTCGGGGCCCCCGAGGCCGAGGAGGCGCATGACGCCGAGATCGCTGCGTTCCTCGGGCCATCGGGCGCTCCGAGTGAGGACCCGCGGCGGCGCATCGAGGAGCAGGTGCGCAGGCTCGCGCACCCCCTGTCCTGGGCCGGCTTTCGGTTCGTGGGCGTCCACGAACGGCGCCCCACCGAGCCCTACAATCCCGAGCACTTCCGGCCGATCACGCCGGACGAGATCGCGGAGGGCGAGCGCATCCTCGCAGAGGTCCTCGCGGCTCCACGCAAAGAGCGAGCAGGCAAGCCCCTGGATGAATGGATCGAGGAATGGCTCGCGGAGGCCACGAAGCTCGCGCCGGGCGCGCCTCCGCCGTCGCCCGAGCAGGCGATCCGCGTGGCGCGGCTCTATCGAGACCGGCTCGTCGCCTCCCCGCGACACAACCTGCTCACGGCCCTCGCGTGGCTGCACGAGGCCATGGCCGTCCTCGAAGGGACGAGCGAGGATACAGGGCGGCGCGAGGCGAAGCAGAAGCTCGCGCTCGAGGCGGCATGGCTCTGGATCGAGGTGGCCCGTGGAGATGCCGTCTTCCCCCTCGATCTCCCGCTCGTGGGGGCGCATCCCGTCGCCCTCGCGAGGGCGGAGCGGCTCCTCCAGGGGGTGCCCGAGGACGACCATGTTCGCATGGCGTGCGCCTTCCTCGATTTGCTGAAAGCGTACAAGGCGCACGAAACTGACCTCGTCGCTCTATTCGAGCGGACTTGGGCCATCGCGGCGTCGGTCATTCAAGCAATGGCCCCGGAGAGCCACGAGGCCATCCGCACCCTCACGGCCGCCTGGGAGATCCCGCTCTTCGCGCCGCGGCTCCTTCCCGACGCCGCGAAGCTTTGCGCTCGGAAGATCGCGGCGGTGCTCGACAAGCCCACGCGATCCGCCGATTGCATCGGGGCCCGCGCGCGCCTTCGGAGTACGATGGCGCTCGTCGTCTCGGCAGGGATGCCCGAGATCATCAAGACCGTCGATGGCATGGGCTCGCTCACGCCGCGGGAGCTCGCCCGGGAGGCGCTGCATCTGGGCAGGGTGAGCAACAACGCGCTCTCGCACGAAAAGCCGCTGCAGAACAAGCGCTTCAACCACGCCTGGGATGCGATCGAGGGCAGCCTCTGGGGATGGCCCGACGATGATCGCTCGCCGATCTGGGCCTCTACAGGCACGCTCGGCGGGGCCTATCGCCGGCTCGTGAGCTCCCTGTTCGTTGGCCTCGCGAGCGCTCCGGAAGGCGCGAGGGACGCGAGCCAGTTCATCGCTTGCCTACAGCCGCTTTGCGATCTCCGCTTGCCGCTGCTCCGGCGCTGGGTGTGGTTGATGCAGCCGTGGCAGGCTCGGCACCTTCAGAACTTCTGGGTCATGGCCCGGGAGCGCGAGATGGTGCTGACGTTCCTCGAGGAGGCGGCGTTGATGCTGGATCCGGAGCGAGCGGGCGAAGAGCCTCCCCAGCTCCAGCCGCATCGGCTCGATCCGTTCCGCGACACGACCGCAGATCTCGCGACGAAGGGGAGGATCGTCCCGGACCTGATCCCGTGGCAGCTCTCGGACGCCTGCGGCTGGCTGCCGCTCCCGGCCCTAAAGGGGGCGCGGACGGCGGCGTTCCAGGCGGTGCGGAGCAATCAGGTCCGGACCGAGCACGTGCTCTCCCTATGGCGCTCGCTCGTCGCGACCTGCGCAGAGGCGCCGAGCGGCCGGGACGAGCCCGGCCCGGACGTGCTCTTCGACCCGGGGATCCGCTTGCCGGCGCGGCAGGACCTCCTGCGCCGCGTTCCGCCGTTCGCCCTCGTGCTGGGCCTCGCGGTCGAGGCCTCCGGGCATCTCGTCGCTGCGTCGATCTGGAACACGGGCGAGGGCGTCGAGGAGCGGGTTCATCTCACCGAATCGAAGGTGGGCTTTCTCGTGCAGGATCTCCTCGTGCGGCTCCACGCGGGATCCCTCTCGGAAGAGCCCCTCGAGCGCACCTTCGCGGAGGGTCGCGAAAACGCCTGGGACGAACTCGAGGCGCTCCTCGCGCCCGTGCTGGAGCGCCTGCTCGGGCCGGCGCTCGAAAAGGGGCCCATGCACGTCTACGTCCTCGCGCCGGGCTCGCTGCGGACCCTCCCGCTCCTCGGCATGCGCGTCGGCGGCGAGCCGCTCTTCAAGCGCGTCCGGGCGCTCGTGCACCTGCCGACCCTGAACCTCGAGCGTCCCGCGGCGAAGGAGGGAACGCTGGAGGCTTGCTGGCTCCCGGTGGAGCGGGAGCGGGGCGATACCTCGTGCGGCGAAGTGGTCGTCGAGACCCTGCGCCGCTGGTTCGCGCCCGTTACGCTCTATCCGCCGACGACGCCGACGCGCGACATCCACGAGGTGGAGCAGCTCGAGCCGATGGGGCCCGCGCTCCGGACGCTGCGCATTTACGCGACCTCCCATCCCTTCACGGCGACCCCTGGCACCGCCTCGTTCAACCTCGAAGGCGGACGCGCCTACAGCGCCCGAAACACGCGCGGCCTCATGCTCCCGTCCTGCGAGGAGGTCGAGCTCTGGGCCGCCACCGCCGGGCTCGGGCCCGTCGAGACCATTCGCAGCAACGATCGGGATCATCTCCCAGGCCTCGTCGGCGAATTCCTCGCCTGCGGCGCGGCGGCGGTGCTCGATCTCGCCTGGCCTATCTTCGACCTCGTGAAGGCGCTCGTCTGCGAGCGCTTCGGCGTCCTGCGGCGCCTCTCCGAGCTCAGCGGCCCTGGGGCGCTCGCGGAGGCCGTCGCCGGCACGGCCGATCTGCTCGCGCAATGGCGCGCCGCTGCATCTTCCTTCGAGGACGTGGAAATTGCTCTCGAATTCCTCGATGAGCAGCGGCGCCGGTTTGCCCGCGACGCAGGGCTCGATCCCCGCGCCGTCGTCCCTCTCGCGGCTCGGCTCGACGCGCCCTCGTTGCGAGGCCTCTCCGTTGAGGCCCTCGTCGAAGAGGCTTGCAGCCCAGTCCACCTCGCGGCATTCCGCTACTGGTCCTGGCTTTGAGAACAACCGTGAAGCGCGCGATGATCTACGATCCGATCGACGACTGGACGCCCGAGGGCCGGATTCGCCTCGTCGCGGCCCGCGGGGACGAGATACGCGCGCTCCTCGACCTCGCCTTCACCGAGTTCGTGGAGACGCACGAGGTCGGGCTCTCGTCGTTCGGGTTTCGGGGGGACGATCCCGTCGGCGAGGCGGTGGAGTGGTCGATGAAGCGGTTCGTCGACGCCGATATCAATCCCGCGCACCTGCACCCTGGGTCCCGGAGCCTGCGCCTCTTCACGGAGGCGCGGTTCTGGCTGCATCAGAAGGTCGGTCGTGAAGGATATGGCCGTCTCCTCGCGGCTCCGCGCTCCCCAGAAGTCCCACGCGAAGAGGCACACGACGGTGGGGAAGAGGGCGGTCCCGATCTCAGCGCAATCGAGGCGTTTGGAAAAACGCTCGCGCTCACGCTGCGCACGCTCGGCCAGCGCACCTGCGCGGACCTCATTGGATTCTGGCTCGAAGCCACCCGAACGTTACGGCGTGAGTGGTTCGGCTGGCGCGACCGCGGAGAGGTTTCCGGGAAAGGAGCGGCCCTGTCGAAGAAAACGCGGAGCTTCTACGGCCACGACGCGATGTTTCGATTCCTGTGCTTCTTGCACGACCTCGTCCCACCCGAACCGGAGGAGCTCGCCGATCGCGCGCTCCTCCTCACGACGCTCTCCCCTTGCGAAAACACGCCGCCCTATCGCGTCCCCGACGGCGCCGTTTTACCGCTCCTCGCGCGTCTCGGCGTGCAAGGCCCACGCGAGGTCGCGCATCTGCGCAAAGAGGGAGCGAAGCAGTGCATGCGGCGCTGCGCCGAGCGGGCATTTCCCCGTGCGCTCGCGACGGCGGCCGAAATGCTCGCCGCAGAACTGACGCGCCAATCGCTCGGCCCCACGACCCTGCATGCGCTCGGCATCGAGGACGATATCCCGTTGCGAGAGCAGATCGGCGCCCTCTCCAAGCCCAGCGCAGAGGCATCTTCATGAGCCGGCCGGATGTGGAGACGCTGGACGCGCTCGTCCTGGGCACGGACGCGCCCGAGGATCATGCGGCCTGGGAGGCGCTCGTGCGGAACCCAGGCGGTGCGGACATGTTTCGGGAAGCCGTTGCGCGTCGGCGGCGCCGAGACCTCGTAGCTTCCGCGCTCCTCGGCAGACCGTGGCTCGCGCGCGCCATTGCGAAGCTTTCGGCGATGTCACGCCAAACGAAGGCTGCGCCGACGAGTACGTTTTCGCTCCTGTTCCCGGATGCCGAGCTCGACGCGCTGGTCACCGCGACGCTGGGCCCGGCGGAGGAGGGACCAGGCGCGGAGATTCTGGCGCCCCACTGGGGACAGGTCGTTCCTGTGCGAATGCGGGTGGGCGACCGAATCACGCTCGAGCCATCGCCCGGCGCAGATCCGGTGGACGTGCGTTACGTGTGCCAGGGGGCGGAAGGAACCCTCCCCACGCGGACCTGGAAGCTCGAAGCAGGAGAGGCCCCGGTTTTGCTGGTCGCGCTCGTGGGGTCGGCGCCTGAAGAGACGCTCGCGCAGGCCATGGTCCACGCAAAGGCGATGGCAGGCATCGTTCTGCTGGACGAATCTTGGATCCGCTGAGAGCAGGGGCGTTCAGCTCGTCTTTTTCCTTGTTTCGGGCGTGGTGTCCTTGATCTTCGTATCTGTGGGCAGCTTCAACTCCCCGATTTTCTCGAACTTGAGCATGAAGTCGTACGCCAGATCATGGAGCAGAAGCCTGGGGTCGTAGCCGAGCCCCTTCGCAATCGCGTCGAATCGCTCCTTATCAGCAACCCTGTTGAAGGTCACGATGATGCTGTCAGGGTAGATATCGCTATCCGGAACCCTCCAGCACGCGATCACCGCGATCCTGCCGTCGGACGTCTCCACTTCGGCCACAAAGGTGTTTCCAGCATGCTTGAACACGATGTGCTGGCGGTGGTCTCTGAAGTATTTCCTGTCGTTCTCGGACAGGTACTGTCTGGCCTCTTCGGCATCAACGAACCGGCCATCGCGCATCGACTTGGAGAAGGAGGGCCACAGCAACTGGAAAAGTTGCTTGCACTTCGAATCCGAAAGTTGGGGCTTATTCCGGTAAACGATATCGTCGAGCGTCAGCCCTGCCTCCTGGTAAAATGGCTCGAACAACACAGTCGGAGCCACGTACCGCGTGAACGCGGCAACGTTGAGCCTGCTGAAGTCGATCTCGTCGTTCCCGATCGCCGCCTCTTTGCTCATCGTCTTCTCCGTCTGCGCGATAGTGCCTGTCCTACCCCGACAGCAACACCCGATTGATCAAATCCACATCCAGCACCTGCACCGCCACC
>JANMGF010001020.1:0-9736 GCA_031374535.1 Polyangium sp. (in: bacteria) | reverse complement strand
TGATCCGGGGGGCAGCTCGGCGCCGATTTTCTGGAAACGCGACTGGACGGCGAAACGCTCTTCGTACTTTTTCTCGAAGCCGGCGCTGGCGAGGTCGATCACCTGCTTGGGCGGTGATTTCGCGTGCACGTGGGTCTGGATGAAAAACACGTCCCCGGCCCATACGATCTGCAATCCGAAGAGCCCGAAGAGCGCCGCTTTTGCGGGTTTGCCGAAGGCGCGGTAGACCAGGATCGCGAGCGCGGCGGTGACGGCCGCCATGAGCGGGAGCTGGCCCTGGAGGTAGCGGTCCTGGTGGTGGACCGAATACCATGCGAAGAGCGCCACGTGGATCCAGGCGACGAGCAGCCATACCCGCTTTCCCGGGCGCACGAGCAACAAGCACGGGAGCAAAAGCGTGAAAAGCGAGCCGAAGATGGGCACGTCGCCGTGGAATTTCCCCCAGTCGTTCGGGAAAAAGGAGAACACGAAGAGGGCGCTCGACGTCTGGGCGAGCCCGAGGAGGTCCCGCGAAGGGGCCCACATCTTCCCCTCGAGGTATCCGTACTGGAATCGATAGGCGGCGTCCTCCGAGAAGGGCTTCAGATCCAGGAAACGGTGCGAGAGGGGATAGACGGGGTCGCCATAAAAGAGATAGTTCTTCAGCCACAACGGCGACGTGGCGACGAGGGCGGCGAGGCCAAAAACGAGCGGGGCGGCGAGGGCGCGGCGCATGCTTCCGGGTTCGCCGCCGCGGCGGGCGCGGAGGGCGGCGCGCGCCGATTGGAAAAGAAGCGCGAGGGCAGGGAAGGGGACCAGCATGAGCGCCACGGTCTCCTTCGTGAGGGCCGCGCCCGCGGCGAGAACGCCCAGCAAGGCGGCGCGGCGCGGGTCGAGGTCCCGGAGGACGCGGAAGAGGCAAAGCGCGATCGGGACGCAATACATGGCCCCGAGGTGATCGGCCCCGCCGCTCACGGAGCTGTCGTAAAGCAAGACGCCCGGGAAGACGAACCGCGCGGCCCAGATCCATCGAGGATCGACGCGCGGGACGAGGCGCCGGACGAGCGCGGGGATGCCGACGACGGTCGTGAAAAGGAAAACGGCGAATTCGAGGTGGGCCGCGAGGACCATGCGGTCGAAGAGGCGGCCTCCAGGCAGGAGAAAGGCCCAGGTGTAAAGATACGAGCTGAAATGGGGGCGGGCCGAGAAGACCCAGCCCTCGGCCGAGGGGTGTACGCCGCCGTGGAGGGCATAATCCTCCGCGATGGCCATGTGTTTCCACCGCGCGTCGAACTGGACGTTTTGCGGCGTGAGCACGTTGAAATAAACGAGCCCGAGCCCGATGCAGCCAAACGCGAGCGCGAGGGCCGCCCCGGCTCCGAGCGGCGGGGCGCGTCGCCTTGCCCGCGCGAGGACGCGGCGCACGTGCGCGAGGTGGCGCGCGAGGGGGACGGAGACGGCGGCGAGCAGGCCGAGCGGCAAGGCGAAAAACGTGGCGGGGCGATAAAGCTGCAAGAGCCCGGCGAGGAAAACGAGGACCTCGTACCCGAAGATCCCGAGCGCGAGCGCGGTGATCGCGTGCTCGAGGAGCGGGAGCTTCTGGCGGAGGGCGTGGCGGAGCACGACGTGGCCGAGGCCATAGGAGGCCGCGCCGACGACGAGGGTGCCGAGCCAGAAACCGGCGTAATGCCAGAAGAGCCACTTCTGGATCGGGTAATGCGGGTGGACGACCTTGCCAAACAGGCCGATCCCGGCGAGGAGCACGAGGACGGTGGCGACGCCACGGAGGCGCGGGCGCACGTGGTCCAGCATGCGAGCCCCTACCGATTCCATGGCAAGCCGAGGGCGTAGCCGCCGGGGGGAGCGGCGTCAAGCGCGGGGTCACCGTCGATAGGGGATCACGTACCCGTCGCGGCGCAAGGTGTGCGTGGCGAGGAAGCGGCGCAGGAGCGGGAGCGCGGGGGAGAGGCGCGCCGTGTCGTCGGCGAGGCTGTCCTTTTCACCGGGATCGGCGGCGAGATCGTAGAGCTCGAGGGTGTGGTTGCGGTCGTCGACGATGACCTTCGTCCCGCCCGGAAGGACGAGGGCGCGTTTCATCCGCGAGTCGGCGAGGATCGGGCGCGAGAGCGCGGGGGTCTCGCCGCGCAGGAAGGGCACGAGGCTCTGGCCCATGGAGGCGCCGGGCGTGTCGAGGCCAAAAAGGTCGAGGATCGTCGGGCCGAGATCCACGAGCGAGACGGGCTCGTCGACGACGCGGGGCGTGAGGTTTTGGGCCTGCACCAGGAGAGGCACGCGCAAGAGTTCGTCATAAAGGGTGTTCGCGTGTTTGTAGTAGTCATGCTCGCCGAAGGCCTCGCCGTGATCACTCGTGAGGAGGACGGCGGCACGTTCGGCGAGCGGGGAATGCTCGATCTGCCGGAGGAGACGGCCTATTTCGGCGTCGATGAGGGCGAGCTCGCCTATGTGCCGATCGAAGTCGGAGCCCTCCACGCGGGCGAGGTTGTACGGGGCGTGCGCGTCGAGGAAATGAAGGAAGAGGAAAAGCGGCTCGGTTCGCGTCTTGCCGAGCCGCGCGAGCGCCGCGTCGACGAGGGGTTTGGCGGTGGTGAAATGGGTACCGACGGGGCGGAGGAAGGCCTCTTCGGAAAAACCCCGGACGATCCCGTATCGATTGATGAGCCAGGGCGCGCCCGCGAAGGTGACGGTGGCGACGCCGCGCGCGCGGAGGAGCTCGGGAAAACGGGGCGTCGGGTCCTTTTCGGGCCAGAGGCCGAGCACGTCCCCCGTGGAGGGCGTCCAGAATTGCTGCGAGAAATAGGTGCCGGCGAAGAGGGAGGAGAGGCTGTAGACGGTCTGCGCGCCGGGCGAGCGCGCCTCGCGGAAGTAGACGCCTCGGTCGCGGAGGGAGGCGAGGGTCGGCAGCTTCTTGTCGTATTGGCCCGACGCGAGGAGGTCGTTCCGCAAGCAATCGACGCTGAGCAGGAAGACCGCGGGGTTGTCGGGTAAAACGCGCGGAGCGCTGGGCGGCACGGGCGGGGCGCTCGTGCGATCGACGAACCACGGGGCCATCGCGGGGGGCACAGGGGCGTCGTCGGGCGTCGTGTCCGCGTGAAACGAGCCGAGGAAAGGCGGGAGGAGCGAGCCACTCGGGCCGAGCAAGGCCAGGGTCACGGTGGGCCGCGGGCTCACGACGATCGAGGCCGCTGCGGCGAGCGAGGCCGCAGCGAGGAGGGGGACACGGAGCGGGTGCGCGCGGGTGGCGAGGGGAACGAGGCGCGCGGGCAAGGCGGCGCCGGTGAGCGCGGCGGCGAGGAGAGCGAGGGCGGCGGATGCGAGGAAGATGCGCGCGCCGGGGTAATCGCCTTGCACGAAGATCGGGGTCACGGAGAGCAAGGCCCAGCCGATAGCAATGGCCATCCAGCGGAGGACGGGGCGCGCGGCGAGGCGACCGAGCAGGGTGGCGAGCGGGACGGTGAGCGAGAGAAGGGCGACGAAGAGGGCAAGCAGGGCAGGCTGCACCCAGGCGGACCTGCCCGAAGCAAATCGTTCGCTCGCATGGGCGAGATCCGCGGGCAAAACGAGGGCGCCGAGGGCGAGCGAGAGCACGACGAGCGCGGCGGCGGAGGCGCGGGGTCGATGGTTGCCGAAGCGGACGTGAAGGCCCACGAGGCCGGCCCAGGCGAGGCCGAGGGCGAGGAAATGCCCGGCGTCGAAGGCATGGTGCAGGACACGCGTGGCGAGGCGCGGCGGCAGGGCGAAGGACCGCGCGATGGTGGCGGCATTCGTGACGGCCGCGGTGATCCAGGCGAGGAGGACCGCGTCGGGGCCGGAGATGGAGACCGGGGGGGAAGGGGTTTCGGAGTGTTTCACCGGGCCCAGAGCGCGCCGAGATCGATTTCGATGGCCTCGAAGGGTTCGAGCCGCTCACGCACGTCGCCCCCGTACACACCGATTTGCAGGAAGCCTTGCGCGATGAGCCGATACACTTCGACCACCTGCGCCGCAGGATCCACGAGCCAGACGTGTCCGACGCCCTCGCGCCGATAGATCGTCATTTTCTTGGAGCGGTCCCTGAACTGCGTGCTGGGGGAGAGCACCTCGCAGACCCAGTCGGGCACAATCACACATGCCCCTTCGTTCGGCACCTCGGGCATGCGTTCCCGGCGCCAGCCGGCCAGATCCGGCTGTAGCTTGTCGGGCCGCGGGCCGAAGTGGATCTCCGGCTCGAACAAGATGACCCAGCCCCCAGGTACGCCGCTGCGGCGGCCGAATGAGCTGAGCTCAGTGGTGATCTGCGTGGTGGCGAGGGAGTGCGTCAAGCGCGGGCGCGGCTGCACGTGAAGCTCGCCATCGATGACCTCGGCGATCTGCTCCTCCGGCACCGCCTCGTAGGCCGCCTCGACCTCGGGCGCGTTCCGCTCTTCCTCCTCCAGCTTCCGCGCAGGCATCGCGTTCATGGCCCGGATCCTACCACATCCCGAGCAGGCGGGCAGCGCTCACGCGGAAGCCTTCGATCGTTCGTCCGGTTTGTCCCCGAACGGAGGCGGCGCCAGATGCCATCCGACAAACCCCATCGCCGCGACCCCCACGTAGATCACCAGGAACACCACGAGCCCGTAAATCAAGCCCCCCTCCGCCGGATGCCCGAGGGCCGGGAAGACCAGCGAAAAAAAGAGCTCACGCACGCCGAGGCCCGAGACCGAGATCGGCAAGAGGCCAAGCAAGCTCGCGACCGCGAGAAGGCAAACGACGTCGAAAAACGCGAGGTCTAGGTGGAGCGATTGCGCGATCAGATACCCCTGGAGGTAATTCACGCCGAACGCGAGGATCGTGAGCAACACGCAGGCCGCGAGCTGGGGAAAACGCTGGGCGCGCAGCGCGACGAGGAAACGGTCGAAGCCCTCGCCCGTGGGATCGCCGGGCATTTTCTTGTAAAGGGCCCGCATCGCCGTCTGCGCGAACGAGGGGACGAAAAGAACGAGGGGCCCGAGCGCCGTGAGGATCACCCCGCCCCACGTGAAGAACGCGAGATCACCGACGAAAACGGAGCTCCACCGCGCCACGCCGATCGCCACGAACGCCACGAGCACGTAGAGATCACAAAGCCTGTCGACCACGACGACCGCGATCCCCTCGGAATAAGGCATCCCGAGGTCGTGGCGGAAGTATTGCGCGCGGAGCACGTCGCCCACGCGTCCCGGGGTGAACATGCCGACGAAGACCGACGAGAGGAAGCCGAGCCAGGCGCGCTTCGGAGGATAGTCGTACCCTCGCGCGGAAAGAAGCACGTCGGAGCGCATGATCTTCAGCCAGTAACTCGCGACGTTCAGCAAGAGCGCGAGCCCGAGCGGCAGGAGCGAGGCCGAGAGCAACGCGTCCCACGCCTCCGCCCGCGTGTCCCGCATACGCACGAACACGACCACCAGCAGCACAGGGCCCACGAGGCGAACGGCGAGCCGCACGAGCGAGCGCCGCGCGCCTTTTTTCGAGGCCTCGTTCGGGGAGGGGTCGCTCACGGGCGCCTCGGTCTCTCCCACGAAGGGCCGCGTGTCAAGCGGGGTGACGGGATCGCTACCGCAACGAGTCCGTGATCACCTTGAAACGACGCTCGGCCAGGATCGCGTCGCCGTCCGAGCGCTGCATGGTGACCGAAATCGTGAGCTTGCCCTTCTGCATCACGTAAATCTCGGTCCGCACCGACTCCTTCGCGAGCGTGAACTCGAGCCGCGTACCCTCGACGTCCTCGCCGCGGATCCGTTTCTTCACGGCGCCGCCGCTGCCCGGGTAGAACTGGCCGCCGCGCGAGCGCATCTCCTTCTCGATGCCACTCACGAGGAGCGAGCTCACGACCGAGGGCTCGACGTCGACCTTGTAGATCTGGATCATCAAAAGCGTCGAGTCGGCCGCCTCGACCGTGACGCTCGAGACGTCGGCGGTCTTCTCCTCCTCGAGGGTCATTTCTTTCGGATACCGGAACGATATCCCGCCGCCCATGTATTGCAGGACTTGCTTGCTGCGAACGATTGCCTCCACGCGTCGTCCGCCGCCGATGTCGACCTCGAACGGCTTGCCTTCGGCCGCCGAATAAACCTGGCCCCCGATCGTGAGCTCGAACTGGTCGCCCGGGCTCGACGTCTCCGGCCCCAGCGGCTCTCCGCTCGGCTCGGCTTGCGCGACGGCGACCGTGGGCGGCGTGGTCTCCGGCCCCTCCGCCGGCTTGCTCGGCTGGCAAGCGACGAGGAGACAAACCGCTGCAAGGACGGCCGGACGAGCGTTTGCCCACATGGGTCCAATCTGCCCTTTTTCCTTCGCGGACGTCAAGCATCGAGTACGCTCGGGCGAAGAGCATGCGCGAGCCCGCGAGGCGATTCATCGAGGAAAACACGGCGCCCGCTGCGCCCCCGCTCCTGCCCGAGATCCGCCTCCAGCTCGCGACGGAGGTGACGCCGCTCTGGAGCGCCACGGAGACGTTTCTCCGGACGCACGGGATCGAGCCGCCATTCTGGGCGTTCGCGTGGTCGGGAGGGCAGGCCCTCGCGCGGCTCCTCCTCGACAGGCCGGAGCTCGTGCGGGGCAAGGTCGTGCTTGATCTCGCGTCGGGATCGGGGCTCTGCGCGATCGCGGCAGCGAAGGCGGGGGCCAACCGGGTCTTCGCGGTGGACACGGATCCGCTGGCGGCCGTGGCGATCACGATGAACGCGGAAGCCCATGGCGTGACGGTCGAGGCGCACGTCGAGGACGTGTTCCAGCAGGCGCGTTTGCCCGCGTGGGCGGAGGGCGCGTCCGTGGTGCTCGCAGGCGACGTTTGTTACGACGTCGGCATGACGCGGCTCGTGGTGCCGTGGCTCCGGGCGCGCGCGGCGGAAGGGGCGGAGGTGCTGCTCGGCGACCCCGGGCGTGCTTATCTGCCGGCCGAGGGGCTCGTGGAGATCACGCGCCACCGGGTGCCCGTGATCGACGATGTGGAAGGAACCCGCGAGAAATGGGGCGTCGTGTACCGCGTCCTGCTTGCCGGGGGCGGGGGGTCCGTGGCTTGATGGGTGGCCCATGGAGGGGATGTTGCAGCTCGACAAACACGAAGTCCTGAAGGAGCTCCGCGCGCGGCTCGGGGAGGAGCTCTCCACGATGTCGCGTATCGCGTCGGAGGCGGCCGCGGCCGTCACGCACGAGGACAACAAGCCCGAGAACGACAAGGACATGCGTTCGACGGAGGCGTCCTACATCGCGCGGGGCCAGGCCGAGCGCGCGCGTGAGCTCGAACGATCGGTCGCGCTCCTGGGCTCGATCGTGATGCGGACGTTCGGGCCCGGCGACAAGATCGCGGCGACGGCGCTCGTCACGCTCCTCTACCGAGGATCGAAGCTCGTCTGTTTCGTCCTGCCCGTCGCGGGGGGACAACGCATCAAGCTCGAAGGGATCGACGTGCAGGTCGTGACCCCGACGAGCCCCCTGGGCGGCGCGTTGATCGGTCTGGTAGAAGGAGACGAAGCCGAGGTGCGCACGCCGCAGGGGACGAAGATGTACGAGGTGGTCGAGGTTCTTTAGGGACGGGCGCGCCTACGCCGACGAACCCTGCTTCTCCAGGTGATCGCCGTGGAGCTCGCGGAGCTTCGTCTTCAGGAACTTGCCGGTCGAGGTGCGCGGGATCTGGCTCATGAAGACGTAATCGTCCGGCAGCCAGAATTTCGCGAACCTCGGCTCGAGGTGGGCATTGAGCTCCTCCTTCGTGACCGTCTTGCCCTCCTTCAGCACGATGGCCGCGAGGGGCCGCTCGGACCATTTCGGGTCCCGCGCCGCGAAGACCGCCGCCTCGAGCACGGCCGGGTGGCTCATGAGCGCGTTTTCCAGCGCGACCGAGCTGATCCATTCGCCGCCCGATTTGATGACGTCCTTCGACCGATCGGTGATCCGGAGATACCCCTCCTTGTCGATCGTCACGACGTCCCCCGTCTTGAACCATCCATCCGCGGTGAACCTGTCGGCCCCCTCGCTGCCGAAATACGACGAGGCGACCCAGGGCCCACGCACCTCGAGCTCACCCATGGTCTCGCCGTCCCAGGGCAAAATCGTGCCGTCCTCGCCGACGTGCCGCTGCTCGACGAACGGCACCGCATACCCCTGCGAAGCTTTACACCCGAGCTTGCCGGCCTCGTCGAGGTCCGACAAACTCCTTTTCACGCGTGCCAGGGTGCCGAGCGGGTTCGTCTCGGTCATTCCCCAGGCGTGCGTGACGTCGAGGCCGTGCCGCGCCTTGAACCCGTCGATCATGGCCGCGGGCGCGGCCGAGCCGCCGATGACCATGGAGCGTATCGAGGAGAGGTTCCATGTCTCGGGGCTCTGATCGAGGAGCTGGAGGATCCCGAGCCATATCGTGGGCACACCCGCGGCGAGCGTGACCTTTTCGGCCGCCATGAGGTCGAGCACGCTCTGGGGGTCGAGGTGCGGGCCGGGGAAGACGATCTTGGAGCCGGCCGCGATCGCCGCGTAGGGCAAACCCCAGGCGGCGGCGTGGAACATGGGGACGACGGGCAGGACCGTGTCGGATTCGCGGACGCCGAGGGTATCCGCCATACACGCGACGAGGGTGTGCAGCACGGTCGAGCGATGGCTGTAAACGACGCCTTTGGGATTGCCGGTGGTGCCCGAGGTGTAACAGATCATGGCCGCGCTGCGCTCGTCGAGCGTGGGCCACGCGTATTCGTCCTTCTCGGGGGCGATCAGCTCCTCGTAGTCGAGCTCCGCCGAGGGTTCGCCGCCGGGGGCCGGGAGGTCCGGGACCACGATGACGTGCTGGACCGAGGTCACTTCGGCGGCAAACTTGCGCCAGAGCGGCAAAAGCGATCGGTCGACGACGACGACCTTGTCTTCCGCGTGGTTCGCAATGTAGCCGAGCTCGTTCGGGTGGAGCCGCAGGTTCAAGGTGTGGACGACGGCGCCCATGGCCGGCGCGCCGAGGTAGACCTCGAGGTGGCGCTGGTGGTTCCAGCAGAGTGTGGCCACGCGATCCCCCGGGCGAACGCCGAGGCGGCTGAGCGCGCCCGCGAGCTTGCTCGTGCGGCGGTAGAGGTCGTCGTAGGTGCCGCGGACGAGGGTCTTGTCGGGGAGGCGCGAGACGATCTCGGTGCGGCCGAAGAACGTGCGCGCGCGCTCCAGGAAATGCGTGAGGGTGAGGGGGAAGTCCATCATGCGTCCGGCAAGCATCGATCGCCTCCTGCGTGGCAGTTCAGTTGGGGCGGGCCGATGGTACCCGGGATGGGGGCGGAAGCGGAATGCTAAACCTCCACCTTCATCACGGTGAGCCCGTTTTTCCCCGCGGCCTCGCGCACCTCGTCGGTCACGCGCGCCTTCTGCCAGAGGTCCTTGGCGTACGCGCGGGTCTTGAGGTAATCGACGTAGCGGTCGAGGTGCGCGCTTTTCGCGGCAAACGTGGCGAACATGGCCGCGCGCTTGCGCTCCTCCTCGATGCGGAGCCACGAAGGGATACGCGCCTCGTTCCGCGCCGAGAGCTTGAGCCTGGGCAGGGGCTTCAAACGCACGGAGTTGCCGGTGTGGGTGGTGCGCAGGTTCCAGATCACGAGGTCGCCGGGCTCGGAGTCGACGAGGATGGGGCGGCCATGCATCGACGTGGCGCGTTTGCGTACGGAGCTCGGCAGGGGCGCCTGCGCGGCCCAGAATGGCCTGTGCGAGCCCACGCGGATGCCCAGCCCGCCGCTGTGGTGCGCGTGATCCTGGAGGTAGATCCCCACGCGGACCAGCG
>JANMGF010001001.1:0-1038 GCA_031374535.1 Polyangium sp. (in: bacteria) | reverse complement strand
CTGCTCGGTGCAGCCGTAGGGATACTCGATGAGCTGCTCGACGCCGCCGCCGAGGCCCACGAGCGCGGTCGAGGCCATGCTGAGCTCGAGCCCACCCGTGTCGTCGCGGATCGCCGAGAGATCGCCGAGCTTTTCGGCGCTCGAAGAGGTCGTGTCGCCGTAAAGCGCGACGGCCTCGGGCGCGAGCGGCACGCGGACGTCTCGCTCGACTTCGACGGCGTCTTCGAGGCTCTTGCCACCTTCGGTCGCGCGCACGACGAAGCCGATCTTGGCCTTGCCGGCCTTGGGCGCCGTGAGCGGGAAACGGACCTCGACGGGCGTGCCGGGCGCGAGCTCGATCGTGCGTTTCGTCTCGCCGGAGAGCGTGAGCCCGTCGAGCTTGATCTCGACCGTGGCCGACGTCTTGCCGACACCCTTCGAGCTCACGACGACGGAGGCGTCGAGCGCGTCGCCGGCGCGGAGGAAGCGGGGCAACGCGGGGCGCGCCATGAGGGGGCGGCTCGCGACCACGCGGCCCTCGGCGAAGCCAAAACGATCGTCCTCGGCCGCGGTGACGGCCATGAGCCGGTACGTGGTGAGCGTGTCGGGCAGGCGGAAGGAGACCTTGGCGCGGCCCTTGTCGTCCGTGATGATCGCGGGGACGAACGTGGCGCTCGCGCGGAAATCGCGGCGCACCGAGGTCCCGCCGCCGCCGTCGCCGCCGTCGAGGCCCTTGTCGGAGCCGAGATCCCCGTACGGCCGGAAGACGCGGGCGAGCGCGCTGCGTGCCTCGAGCGACGCGACACGCAGCGGGCGCGGGGCGCCGAAGACCCCGATCGGATCGGGCGTCTTGTAGCCGACGAGCGAAAGCACGCCCTCGTCCACCGCGTAAAACGTGACCTCGGCCCGCGCAGGTTTGCCCGCGTGATCCCGCACGACGACGTCGACCTCGAGGTTCTCGCCGGGTCGCGCCTCCGTCTTGCTCGGCGTGAGCGCGATCTTGAGCCTGCGTTTCTCGGGGTTCACGAGGAGCGGGGCGTACCCCATGCGGAACGCGGG
>JANMGF010000956.1:0-12545 GCA_031374535.1 Polyangium sp. (in: bacteria) | reverse complement strand
CACCGGCGAGCGCCTTGCGGTAGAGGCCCTTCGCGTCGCGCGCCGCGAGCGCCTCGATCGACGAGCAGCAGTACACCTCGACGAAGCGTCCGATCAGCGCACGTTGCTCGTCACGGATCGCGCGGTAGGGGCTGATCGCCGCGGTGATCGCGCACCCGCCGGCGCGCGCGACGAGCTTCGCCACGAAGCCGATGCGGCGCACGTTCGTGTCGCGATCCTCCCTGGAAAAACCGAGCCCTTTCGAGAGGTGCGTCCGGACCTCGTCGCCGTCGAGGACCTCGACGTGGACGCCGCGATGGCGAAGCTCCGCCCCGAGCAGCGCCGCGAGCGTGCTTTTGCCCGCGCCGCTGAGGCCCGTGAACCAGACGACGAAGCCGCTCACGAGCCGTTACCCATCGACCACCTTGATGGCCTGCGCGACGAAGGTCCGCGCCTCGGTGTCCCACACGAAGAGACGATGCTCCTCGACGATCCCGCCACGCACGCTCGTCACGAGGAACGCGAGCGGCCAGGCGGGGCCGGGGCCCATCGTGATGTCGCCCCCCTCGTTCGCGGGCGGCTCGCCCATACTCATCACGGCCGCGTCGGTGGGGCTGAAGTACGCGCCCGCGTCGAGGTGCGAGTGGTAGAGGATCTTCACGGGTCGGCCCAGAGCTGCCGCGGCGCGGACCGCGTCGTCGAACTTCTTCTCGTTGAACGAAAAAAACGTACGCGCCGTCCGGAAGTACTGCGCTGGATCGATCGCATGCAGCTTGTTCGCCAGGTTCTGCATGGGGACGGCCTCGTCGCAGAGCAGCGGGCTCTCTCCCGGTCCACGCAGGTACCCGCACGCCTCTTCATCGGCCGCGTATCCCCGCTGAGCGTCCTTCTCCACGACGTCGAGCGCGGCGCGCGTGATCGTGAGGTCGCCCTGCGTCCACGGATGATCCGTCACCATAAATAACGCTTCTCCCATCGCATCGGCGCGAAGTACCGATCGCCGCGATCGCAGACGATGGCCACCACGCATCCGCCGCCTTGCGCCTGGTGGAGCATCTTCGCGATCTCCACGGCCGCGAAGATGTTCGCGCCGCTCGAATGTCCGACGTGCAGCGCCTCCTCGCGCGCGAGCCTGTCGGCCATGTCCCAGCCGTCCTCGGTGGTGACGCGGAACGTCTCGTCGTAGGCGCTGGCGTCGTGGATCGCGGGCACGAGTGAGCTCGCGAGGTGCTTCAATCCTTCGAGCCCGTGGAGCGGCTCCGTGGGCTCGACGGCGACGCAGCGGATCGGCCGGCTGTGCTCTTTCAACCTGCGTGACGTGCCCACGATGGTCCCGCTCGTGCCGACGCCCGCGACGAAGTGCGTGATGCGATCACCGAGAGCGTCGAGGATCTCCACGCCCGTGCCGTGGTAGTGCGCGAGCGGGTTGTTCGGGTTCGAGTACTGGTCCGGGTAGAAGTACGTGTCCGGGTCCTTCGCGACGATCTCGCGCACGTGGAGGATCGCGCCGTCGGAGCCCTCCATCGGATCGCTGAAGATGATCTCCGTGCCGAAGGCGCGCGTGATGTCCTTGCGCGCCTTGCTCACGTTCGAGGGCATGACGAGGCGGACGGGCACGCCGAGCGCCGCGCCGAAGATCGAGTAGGCGACGCCCGTGTTTCCGCTCGTCGAGTCGATGAGGATCTTGCCGGTCCCGAGTTTTCCTTCCTCGAGCGCCTTCGTGATCATCCGCAACGCGGCCCGGTCCTTCACCGAGCCGCCGGGGTTCGCGAACTCGAGCTTCGCGTACACCTCGACGCTCGGCGCCTCCCGGGCCACGCGATCGAGCCGGACGAGCGGCGTGTTCCCCACCGCCTCGGTCACCGAGCCGAGGCGGCGCGACCGCACGAGCGAAGAACGCATCCCTTTACCTCGCGTGGCTCGCGCGGCCGCCCGCGATCGCGGGCACGATCGAGATCTGGTCGTTCGCCTTGACCTCCGTCTTCAAGCCGTCGAGGAAACGGATGTCCTCGTCGCCGACGAAGATGTTGATGAAGCGGCGAACGCCTTTCTCGTCGAGCAGCCGATCCCGGATGCCGGGGTGACGACGCTCGAGGTCCTCGATCAGCTCGCCGACGGTCGCGCCCGTCGCTTCGACCTCGTCTTTGCTTGCCGTGAGCGTGCGCAGGGGCGTGGGAATACGAACGAGGGGCATGATGATCTCTCCGTTTCGAAGTTTGTCCGCGTTTACTTGAAGTACTCGTCGAGGCTGAAATACCGCTCCCCCGTGTCGCAGAGCACGGTGACCACGTTGGCCCCGGGGCCGAGCTCGCGCGCGACGTCGAGCGCCACACGGACGGCCGCGCCCGCGCTGATCCCCACGAGCAGCCCTTCCGTGCGAGCGAGCGCGACCTTCATTTCGTACGCCGCGCGATCATCCACGGTGCGCACCTCGTCGACGTGCTCGGGGCGGTAGTTTTGCGGGACGAACCCCGCGGCGAGGCCCTGGATCTTCGTCGGTCCGCGCTCGCCGCGCGAGATCGTGGCGCACGCCTCGGGCTCGACGGCGATGATCCGCGCGGCGGGTTTTCTCCCGCGCAGCACCTCGCCGACGCCACTCACGGTGCCGCCCGTGCCCACGCCGGCGACGAACGCATGGATGGGCTCGTTCGCCATCGCATGCAGGATCTCGCGCGCGGTCGACGCGGCGTGCACGCGTGGGTTCTCGGGGTTCTCGAACTGGCCCGGCATGAACGCGCCCTTGGTCGTCTGGGCGATCTCGCGCGCCTTCATGATGGCGCCTTCCATCTGCTCTTCGGGATCCGTCAGGATCACCTCGGCGCCGTAAGCTTCGAGCAATTGCCTGCGCTCGAGGCTCATGCTCGCGGGCATGGTGAGCACGCACCGATAGCCCTTCGCGGCGCAGACGAGCGCGAGGCCGATGCCGGTGTTGCCGCTCGTCGGCTCGACGACGACGCCGCCCGGCCCGAGCACGCCGCGCGCTTCGGCCGCTTCGATCATCGCCAGGCAGATCCGATCCTTCAGGGATCCGCCCGGGTTCTGCTGCTCGGCTTTGGCGAAGACGCGGCCGCGGGGCGTCTCTTTTTCGATCGCGCGGATCTCGAAGAGCGGCGTGTCGCCGATGAGGTCGAGCACCGAGCCGACCACGCGCGGGTGCGAGGGCAGGGCGGGCTTTTTTGTGGGCTCGTGCATGACGCGCTCCCGAGGACTAGATGACGTAGTTGGCCCGCTCGCGTCCGCCGCGGCGGATCCCGAGGGCCTCGCCTTTCGCGACGACGTCGGCGATCGAGATGTCGTCGAAGGCCTTTTCGATGGAGCCCGCGAGGTCCTTGAAGGCCGCCGCAGCTGCGTCCGGCCCTCCGCGCGGCGCGCCCCGTTCGGCCTCGTCCAGGGCGGGGCACACCACGATCGGGCCTTCGAGCGCGCGGAAAACGTCGCCGATCGTGATCTCCGAGGCCGGGCGAGCGAGGTGGTAGCCGCCGCGAGGCCCGCGCTTGGCGCCGAGGATCCCGGCCTTCTTCAGGTCCTGGAAGATCTGCTCGAGGAACCGCGTGGGGATCATCTCGCGGCCGGCGATCTCGCGGATCTGCGTGGGGCCGCCATCGTTGTGGAAGGCGATGTCGAACAACGCGCGCACCCCGTAGCGGCCCTTGTTGGACAGCTTCACGGGGACCGATGTAGGTTGTTGCATCGGAAAAGTCAAGAACCCGCGCCTGGCCGGACGGGAAGCGCACCTGGGACGGGAAAAGCGGAGGGATGATAGAGAGATCGAAGACCAACGAGGAGTCCTTCCATGACCTTGCTTCGGCGCTCTCGGACCCGGGATGTTTGTCCGGGACGCACATTGCCTGTGACAATGGCCAGCGCTCCGGCGCGCGTTCGTTCTGTCTACCTTTCGGTCCTCTTCGCCTTGCTCGTCGCGGCGCCCGATCCTGCCCACGCGCAGGTCAACACCGACCAGCTCACCCCGGGCCCTCCGCCGCGCGAGGGGATCAGCGGCAGCTTGAACGCGAGCATCATGAAGCTCGGCGGCAACGTCCAGATCCTCGACCTCGCCCTCGGCGGGCGTATCCAGACGATGACCTTTTTCCCGGCGCGGCAGGGTGACGCGCCGGGGCTGCCGTACCTCCGGAACCTCGTCCTGATCGTCGGCAATGCCCATTATACCGAGACGTTCGGCCGGCCCTTCATGAACCAGGGGCTCCTGCACGGGCGCTTCATGCACATGTTCCATCGACGCGTGGGCTCGGTGCTCTTCGTGCAGCACCAGTTCAACGCGTTCCAGCGCCTGCAAGTCCGCTCGATCTGGGGCACGAGCCTCTCCCTGCAGATCGTCCATCACCCCATCTTCAATCTCTCGCTCGGCAGCGGTTACATGTTCGAATACAACCGCATCACCGTTTTTCCGGGCGCACCGGACGCGCCGCAGACCTTCGAGCATCGCTGGTCGAACTTCCTCGGGGCGCGGGCCACGTTGCTCGGCGGGCGCCTGCTCGCCCAGAGCAGCATGTATCTCCAGCCCCGCTTCGACAGGTTTTCCGACCTCCGGTTTCTCGAGGAAATCGAGGTCATGGCAAAGGCAAGCGACATGCTCTCGATCGGCGGTACGTTCAGCGTGCTCGTGGACACCGCCCCGCCGACGGGCGTTATGCCCACGGACACGCGGATCGCCAGCAACGTGAGGTTGTCGTTCTAACCATCGTGGCGCGGCGTTTGGCCGGCCCATCGAAGCCATTTCCCTTGCCCCGTGCGCCGGGTATCCTGCACGCGTGTCCCGCAGGCCCATCCCTACCTGGTTCTTCGCGATGGTCGTCGTGCGGCGTGGTGACGAGTACCTGCTCGTGCACGAGCGCGGGCACGGGCAAACGTGGTACCTGCCCGGCGGACGCGTCGAGCCAGGCGAGCGGATCGTCGACGCCGCGGTGCGCGAGACGCTCGAGGAGGCCGGCGTACGCGCACAGATCCTCGGTGTGCTCCGCGTCGAGCACTCGCCGCATCCGAGCGGCACGGCGCGCTGCCGGGTGTTTTTCCTGGCACGCCCCGAGGGCGACTCGACCCCGAAAAACGAGCCCGACGAGCACTCGCTCGGCGCCCGATGGCTGAAGCTCGAGGAGCTCCAGGGTTTGCCCTTGCGCGGCGAGGAGGCCCGCGAGATCCTCGGCGCCGTCGCCGCCGGCGCCCCCTCGTATCCGCTCTCCGTGCTCACCTACGAAGGCGCGACGTGGGGACCGAAACGTTGACGAGCGGGCGCCCTCCGGTGTGCGTCCTGTAAAACGGCACGAGATCCGAAACGAATCCTGCGTATACTTCGCGTGCGCCATGGCCTTCCACCAAGCTCCCCCCACGCTCGGCAACCAGTGTGACGACGACCGCGTCCTCCGCTCCTACCTCGGGCGCGTCCTTCCGCCCGACGTCCTCCGCGAGGCCTTGCCCGAGCTCCGCGCGATGGGCGAGCTCGCCGGCGACGAGCTCTACCGTCTCCAGCTCGAGGACCGCCTGAACGAGCCCACGCTGACGCAGTGGGACGCGTGGGGCCACCGTATCGATCACATCGAGGTCACGCCGCTCTGGAAACGCGCGGCCCGGATCGCGGCCGAAAAGGGGCTCGTCGCGACCGCTTATGAAAAAGGGAGTGGAGCCTTCTCCCGCGTGCTCCAGTTTGCCCTGGTGTATCTCTTCGACCCCTCGACCGACGTTTACTCCTGCCCGCTCGCCATGACCGACGGCGCTGCGAAGACGTTGCTCTCGCACCGGGACGTGCGGGACGCGAATGATTTCGCGGCCAGGGCCTACGCGCGCCTGACGAGCCGTGATCCGGCGTTCGCGTGGACGAGCGGGCAATGGATGACCGAACGTACGGGCGGCAGTGACGTGGGGCTCTCGGAGACCGAGGCGCGGCGGGATCCGGACGGGAGGTATCGGCTCTTCGGTACGAAATGGTTCACCTCGGCCACGACCTCGCAGATGGCCCTCACGCTGGGCCGCCCCGAGGGCAATCCGCCCGGCGGTCGTGGGCTCGCGTTGTTTTACGTCGAGGTCTTCGGGTCGGACGGGCGGATGAATGGGATCCAGGTCAATCGCCTGAAGGACAAACTCGGGACACGAAAGGTGCCGACGGCCGAGCTCACGCTCGCGGGCGCGCTGGCCGTGCCGGTCAAGGGGCTCGCGGATGGGATCCGCAACATCTCGCCGATGCTGAACGTGACGCGCACGTGGAATGCGGTGTGCGCGGCAGCCGGTATGCGTCGTGGCCTCGCGCTCGCCCGCGATTATGCGCGGCGGCGCGTGCAGTTCGGGGCCTCGCTCTCGGACAAACCTTTGCACATCGACACGCTCGCGGACCTGCAGGCCGAGGCCGAGGGCGCTTTCCATCTCGCGTTCCGCGCCGTGGAGCTCATCGGTCGGGAGGAGGCGGGCGTGATCACCGAGGCGGAATCGCGCCTCTTGCGCCTGGTCACGCCGCTCGCGAAGCTCACGACGGGCAAGCAGGCGGTCTCCGTGCTGAGCGAGGTGCTCGAATGTTTCGGTGGCGCGGGGTACGTGGAGGACACGGGGATCCCGCGTCTTTATCGCGACGCGCAGGTCCTGCCGATCTGGGAGGGCACGACGAACGTGCTTTCGCTCGATACGCTCCGCGCGCTGCAAAAGGAAGGGCCGCTCGAGGACTTGCTGGCCGAGATTCGTTCGCTCGCGGCCACGGGAGCGGACGACGCGCTCCGGAAGGCGGGCGAGGCGGCCGTGACGGCGGCGACGCACGCGGCGCGGTGGCTCGTGGAGACGTTCTCGAAGGACCCGCTCGCGGTGGAGTCGGGCGCGCGGCGGTTTGCCCTGACGCTCGGCCGCTCGTATGAGCTCGCGTTGCTCGTGCGGCACGCGTCGCATGCGCTCGCGCACGAGGGGGATGGACGGCCCCGGGCCGCGGCGCTTCGATTCCACGCGCGGGGGGTGGATCTCGTGCGGGACGAAGAGGATCGGGCGCTCGCCTTCGCGCTCGCCAACGACGCCGCCCTTTGACGAGGGAGTTTTTTGAGGGAGAACGCCGGTCGCATCGCTCTACCGCGACGGCGACGCGACGTGTCACAATTGGCGCGGACGTTTTTCGATCCTGGAATGTCTTGCGGGGACTATGATACTTGTCCACGGGGGTGCGCGAGGCCCGAGGGGGCCGCGGCGCCCAGATTGTGCCAGAGAGGGAGCCCGATCATGTACGTTGCGCGTTGGCAGTTCACGGCTCGGTTCGGTCACAAGGAGGAGTGCTTGCGGGTGCTCCGGAAGTGGAACGTCGACGTGGCACAACGCGTCGGCTGGCGATCGCTCCGCGCCACGTCCGGCAGCATTGGCGGGCCCGACGCGCAGATCGAGCTCGAGGTGCAGCTCGATAACATCGAGGACCTCGAAGCCGCGTGGCGCGATATGGCGGCCGTCCCGTACCACGCCGAGTACCAGAGGCAGCTCGCCGAGCTCATCGTCAGCGGCAGCGACCGCTGGACGATCCACCGTCTGGTGGACCTTTCGCCGTCCGAGTCCTGAGCGGGTATTCCACAGGCTGCTACGCGGCTCGATGCGTCGGTCGGCCTCGCTCGACGTACAATGTACGCCTCGCTCGGCCTCCCTAGCCTCGAGCCGCTCGCGACGCCTGTGAAACACCCTCTGAGCCGGCGCGAAGCTCCGCGCCGTCGCGCTCGACCCACGCCATGTGCCTCCTGCCGCGCCTGTGCTGTGGTGTGTCGAGGTGTGGATCGTCACGGCAAATTTGCGTTTGGGGAACCGCATCTTCTAACGTTGTGCCCTGACCCGCGCAGGGGATGGGTGCCTCGATGGCCGCAAATGCAGGATCGCAGGTTCGGGTCGGTGACGTCATCGCCGGGAAATACCGTGTCGAGAAGATCCTCGGCCGCGGCGGTATGGGTATGGTCGTCGCCGCGCAGCACCTCGGCTTGCGTGAGCTCCGGGCCATCAAGTTCATGTTGCCCGCCGGGCTGCGCGACAAGCAGGCCGTCGAGCGATTTCGGCGCGAAGCCGAGGCCGCATCACGGCTGAAGAGCGGCCATGCGCTGAAGATTCACGATATCGATTGCCTGGACAACGGCGCCCTCTACATCGTCATGGAGCACCTCGAGGGCCAGGACCTCAAGGCCGTCGCGAAGGAGCGCGGCACGCTGCCGCTCCGTGAGGCGTGCCTCTACGTGATGCAAGCATGCGAGGCCATTGCGGAGGCGCACGCGGCTGGGATCGTGCACCGCGATCTCAAGACCGGAAACCTCTTCCTCACCCGGGGGCCGCGCGGCGAGCCATGGGTCAAGGTGCTCGATTTCGGCGTCGCCAAGGTCACGGACCCCGCGGGTGTCGTCCGGCTCGATATCACGGAGACCAAGCTCACCCTCGGCTCCCCGGCATTCATGGCGCCGGAGCAGATGCGGTCCGCGCGAAAGGCGGACGCGCGTAGCGATATCTGGGCGTTTGGCGTCATTCTCTACAAGTTGACGACCGGCGTATTGCCGTTCGATGGGCCGTCGGTCAACCAAGTTGCGATGCGGATCCTCTCCCCGGAGTGTGCCCAGCCGCCCTCGACGCACAAACGCGCGCTGCCGCCGCTGTTCGATGCCATCGTCCTGCGGTGTCTGGAGAAAGACGAGAAGGACAGGTTCCAAAACGTCCTGGAGCTTGCGGACGCAATCCGCTCCCTCCGAGAGCATGTTCCGGTCCCCACCCAGGCGGATGACACGAAGGCGATCGATGAAGCCGAAATGAGCGCCGCCTTCACGCTCGACATGGTCACGCGGGTCCAAAGCCGGGCCCCGGGAGCCGCGCTCGCGTTCCTTCCGGCTGATCCAGTGCTCCCCGCGCGGCTCCCCTCGATCCCGACGCTGCTCCCGCTGCTCACGGGATCCCTGACGGGCAAACCATCGACCTACACTCCGCCCGCGGTCGCAACCGGGACGCTCGTCGACGTGGACGAAACCACGAAGCCCTTGCCGGCCCGTGCCCCTTGGGCAAACGAATCGCCGGACAACCTCCCCGCGGCCCCGAGCCCCAGACCGCGGCTGCGCCTCGCTTCGGTCCCCACCATGCCCGACACGCGTATGGCCCTTGTGCGCCGCGGTATCTCGATCTTCGAAGACACGGGCAGCGCACCCATCGCCGTTCTCCATGCACGAAAAAAAACGCCCGATCGATATGCAATGTCGGTTCGCAGCGTCATCGTGTTGAGCGTCTTCGTGGGGAGCTTGCTCGGAGCGATGACCTTCTGGATCGCGCTCTCCATACAATCGTCGAGTCTCACGCACGGGCGGACGCCACGGACTCGATGACGAAAAACCTGCCCTCTACGCCCGGAGCACCCGCACCGCCCGTCCCTTCGGCGTCGTCGTTTCCTTGAGCTTCACGCGCTCCCCCGCCGCCTTCTTGCCCCGCCGATCGAATACGACGACCGTGCCACCCGGAAGCTCCTCCGCCTCGAGCATTTCCGAAAGCCAGCCCACCGCGCGCTCTTTTGCACCCGCGTTCCCTTTTCGACGCGAGACCAGCACGAATACCTCACGTTGCTCGTCCCCGCCCTCGCGCGGCACGTGCAGCGTCACGTCGATGCGGCCGTGCGAGGCGCCCCAGCGGACGTCGACCCAGCCACGGTTTTCGAGGATCCGGTAGAGATATCCCAGGAATACGAGCTCAGGCGCGACCTCCTCGTACGGGGCGTCGGCGACGAGATCCCGGGCGTTTGTCGTGTAAAACACCGCGAAAGCATGGAGCAGGCCCTCGATGTCGAGGGTACCGTCTGTCTTGTAAAACCGCGCCGGTTCGTCCGTGACGGCGCGACCCGCGCCCGAGGCGAGGAGGCGCGGGACCAGCGCGCGGTGGATGTCGCCCTCGATTCGCGCGGGGTCGTCCTCGGCGAGCAAGCCGAGATCTCGCGTATGGCGGATGTCGTCCTCGGAGGCCCGCGCGACGAGCGCCGTACCCGAAAGCAGGGGCTCCATGACGCGGCGGACGCGAGGCTCGGCGAGGCGCGAGGCGAGGGCTTCAATCGGGGTCGTGCAGCGATCGACGAGGCGCCGCACAGCCGCGAGGACGTGGGTTTTACCTATGGGTTCGGCCCGCGGGACGCGGGCGACGAGCTCACGGCCAAGCGCCTGCACGAGGAAAGGGTGCCCCGCGGTCGCCCCGCGCGTGGCTCGAATTGCAGCTTCGGTGAATGCCTGGCCCGTATCCACGGAGTGCTGCGCATAAAGCGCGCGAATCTCGTCCTCGGTGAAGCTCCATCGCGTCTCCGGAGAGGCCGCGACCTCGAAGGGGCCCGAGGCGCCAGCGCGGACGGGCGCGCCGTCGGAGGCGAAGGATGGGGCGCGCAGATCGAGCTCGGCGGCGAGGACGACGGACCAGGGGAAAAACGCGGGCCGGCGCGGAAAACCGACCTCGAGCTGGCGCAGGACGGTCCGGAGGGCGGCGCCGTGCAGCGCGTCGACGCCGTCGAAAAAAAGGACGAGCGGGCGCGGACAAACGCGCGCCCAGGCCGAAAGCGCAGACCAGATGCGTGTTCCCTCGGCCGCGGCAGGGAACGGCGGCGGGCAAAGCGCGGGCGGCAGATCGTGCTCGGCCGAGAGGCGGAGCGAGGCGAGAAGGACGTCTTCCGCGCGGGCGAGGTCCTCGCCGGCAGGCTCGCCGACCTCGGCGGAACATACGAGCGCGGCAAAACGATCGGAGGCCGTGAGCTCGCGCGCGAGGGCGCGCAACGTGGTGGTTTTGCCCGTGCGCCTCGGCGCGCGTACCAGAAAATAGGCGCCTTCGTCGACGAGACCAAAACCCTCGGCGAGGCGCGGCGCCGGCGGCAAATGGTAGTGGCGCGCGGGATCGCAGGGGCCGTCGGTGGTGAAAGAGCGCATGAGCGAGGCGCAGGATACCGAAGGCGACCCGGAGCGAGAAGCCTCGGGATCGGCGGCTCTGCGGATCGATCAGCTGAAGATCGCGCGGAAGAGCAGGAAAAACAGAGCGGAGAGGGTCATCGACGCGGGCAACGTGAGCACCCAGGCGAGCCCGATGTTGCGGACCGTCGAGCTCTGCAGGCCCGAGCGCTGCGCGACCATCGTGCCGGCGATGCCCGAGGAGAGCACGTGCGTCGTGCTCACCGGCAACCCGAGCCAGGCCGAGACGCCGATCGTGCTCGCAGCGACGATCTCGGCCGAAGCGCCCTGCGCGTACGTGAGATGGCTCTTGCCGATCTTCTCGCCGACGGTGACCACGATACGTTTCCAGCCGACCATGGTGCCGATGCCGAGCGAAAGCGCGATCGCCACGAGCACCCAGTTCGGCGCGTAATCGGTGAGCCCACGCAACGCCTTGCGCTCCGTGGTGAGCGTCTTCTGCTCGTCGGGCGTGAGGCCGAGGTGGCCGCCCTTCAGCATGTCGCCGATGGACTTGTCCGCGAGCAGGAGATCCTGCCGGAACTTGAAGCGATCCTCGCGCGGGATCTCGGTGGCCGCCTTGCGACCCTCGAGGAAGTGGTGGAGCTCGTCGAGGCGCGCGACCGTCTTCTCGGCCTCGACCTTGGAGTGTTGATCGTGATGCACGCGGACCAGCGCGGAGACGGTCTCCGCCGCGTGCATCGTGCGCTCCATCTTCGTCTGGCCCGCGCTCATGTCGACCGCGAACCCGGCCGGGACGAGGCCGATCAGGATGAGCATCACCAGGCCCACGCCCTTCTGGCCGTCGTTCGATCCGTGGGCGAAGCTCACGGCGGCGCAGGTCGCGACGAGCAGGCTGCGGGTGCCGCGCGGCGGCGGCGCGCCCTTCGGCGGCGGATCGAGCAGCGCCTTGTTCTTCGTGTAGCGCCTGATGATCACGACGAGCAGCGCCGCGAGGCTGAAGCCGAAGAGCGGCGAGACGAGCAACGCGATGCCGATGTCGGCCGCTTTGCTCCAGCTCACGCCGTCGCCGAACTTGTGCCCGGGCAAGAGCGAGTTGGCGATACCCACGCCGAGGATCGCGCCGATGAGCGTGTGCGAGCTCGACGCGGGGAGGCCGAGGTACCAGGTGCCGAGGTTCCAGGAGATCGCGGCGAGCAGGAGGGCGAGCACCATCGCGAGGCCCGCGCCGACGCCGCTCGAGACGAGCAGCTCCACGGGCAAGAGCTGCATGATGCCGACCGCGACCGCGATGCCGCCCATGAAGACGCCGGCGAAGTTGCAGATGCCGGAGAGGACGACGGCGATGTGGGGCTTCAGCGTGTTCGTGTAGATGACCGTCGCGACCGCGTTGGCCGTGTCGTGAAAGCCGTTCACGAACTCGAAGCCGAGGGCGATCAAGAGGCAGAGGACGAGGAGAACACGCACCCCGTTGCCGAGCGACGGATCGAGAAGAGCCTCCATGGACACGAGAGCCTTTCGGCGCCCCGAGGCCGCTCGTCGCGTCGTGCCCTCGAGGGGCGTGACGTGTCGGAGACGCGGGGCGCCGTCTCCTAAATGGAACGAGCGCGTGCAAGCTAGGCGTGGATGCGTTGCAGCCGCGTGACAGCGGTGTGTCTGGCGGGTGGATGTGCGGGAAAACGGGGCGAACCGTGTGCCGGGCCGCCC
>JANMGF010000944.1:0-5521 GCA_031374535.1 Polyangium sp. (in: bacteria) | reverse complement strand
GAGAAGCGGGCCTCGTGCTTGAAATCGGCTGCGGTCTGCACGATCTTGACGAACACGTCCTGCACCAGGTCCTCGGCGATCTGCGGGGCGCGGATCTGGCGGAGGATGAAGTTGTAGACGTGGGTCTTGTGCTTGCGGACGAGGCCGGCGAACGCCGCTCGATCACCCCCCTGGAACCGCAACATCAGGACCTCGTCGGTCACCTCCTCGCGCGAGATGTTCGCCATCGTCACCTCCTGGATCCCGGCGCGTCCGTCGGGCAGTCGGCGGGCGAGGCGGGTCCGTGACGACGCCGATCCTCCATGGGACGCGCGACCTTGGCCGAAGTTCTGACCGGAGGGGGCCGTCGCTGCACGACGTCACCTTAGCGGATCGGGACACGGCGCAAGCGGCGAAGTTTGGGTGGTCCGTCCCCGGAAAGACCGTGTGCCGAGGGCGCCTTCCGGCCCTTCCCCCGGAGGGCCAGCAAATTCGCGTCGCGTGTGTCCCGCGACGCGTGCTGGCTCCTCGGTTGCATCGGCGCGCTCCTGGAAAGTACACTGACCAAAAGCCAGCACGCTCGGCCGGTCCACGGTCGTTCTGGCTGCTTCGCTTCGACGATGGGGTTGGTCTTCATGCGATTTTTCCCGAAGACGCTCGCCGTGACGTTCGCGGCATCATGGCTGCTCGTGGCGCCGGCGTGGGCCCAGGCCCCCGTGGCACCGCCGCCGCAGACCTTCCCGGGCGCGCCGCAGGCCGTACCCGGCCAAACCCCACCCCCCGCGGCTCCGACGCAGCCGGGCATGCAGCCCCCGGTGCAGCCCGGAGCGCAGCCCGGCGCGCAGCCTCCGATGCAGCCCGCTGCGCCTGCGATGGACGGCCAGACGTACGCCGTTCGCCTGCGTGATCTCGAGCAACGCATCGACGAGCTGAAGGAGCAGATCCGCCGCAGCCACACGCGCCTCTCGCTGCTCAGCGACACGATCCTCTCGAGCGGCGGCGCCGGCTCCCGCGCGAACATCAAGTACAACAACGAGCTCTCGGGCGCCTTCCGCATCACGCGGCTGCTCGTCGTCCTCGACGGCGCCGTCCAGTACAACAAGGCTGACCAGACCGGCGCGATCGCCGAGGCCGGCGAGATCCCCATCTTCAACGGCTCGATCCCGCCCGGGGATCACACGGTGCAGGTCCTCGTGAACCTCCAGGGCAGCGGCTACGGCGTGTTCTCGTACATGCGCGGCTACCGCCTGGAGGTCCGCTCGAACCACTCGTTCACTGCGCTCGAGGGCAAGACGATGACGCTCCAGATCGTCTCGTTCGAGAAGGGCGGCGTGACCACGCCGATCGAGGAGCGCCCCGCGGTGCGGTTCGTCGAGAAGGTCACGCAAGGGATCGCGGATCCGAACGCTGCCGCCGCGGGCGCGCCGCCGCCGCAGGGCGTCGCCAGGTGACTGACTTTCCTCGATGGCACGCATGAACGGCACACGCAGATCCCGCACGCAGAGCGGTCTTTTCGGAGCGATCCTCGCCGCCGCGCTGACCCTCGCGCCGAGCCTCGCGCACGCGATCGACGCGGAGCAGGCGATCACGGGCGCCTCGCAGCAGATCACGATCGCCTCGAACGGCCTCCGCGCGATCCAGGACGCGATCCAGAAGTCGAAGGGCCGGGAGCGCACGCCTTCGCAGCGCATCGCCGACGCCGTGCTGCTCATGGGCTCGAAGGACTGGGAACGCGCGACGACGCTCTTGAACGAGGTCCTCGAGAAGTACCCCGATCACCCGACCGCGTACCCCGACGCACTCTCGCTCCTCGGCGAGACGTACTTCCAGTCGCGGCAGTACCTCTCGGCGCGCCGCGTCTACTTCAAGATCACCGACCGCTGGCAGGAGCCGCGTTTCCTCGTCTACCAGGGCAAGGCGCTCGAGCGGCTCGTCGACGTCGCGTTGCGGACCAAGGACTACCGGCACCTCGACGATGTCTTCGCCGCGATGACTCGTCTTCCGCCCGCCGCGCTCACGAGCGGCATCTCGTACGCGCGCGGCAAGGGCCTCGTCGTGAAGAAGGACTGGGCGGGAGCGAAGGCCGCGCTCGCGTCGGTCGATCCGAAGAGCGAGTACGTGCATCAAGCCGGCTATCTCCTCGGCCTCGTCGCCGTGAAGGAAGCGACGCCGCCGCCCGTGCCGCTCGCCGAGGGGGAAGTGCCGCCGCGCGCGCCGCGGAGTCGGTACGTCGCCGCGATCGATCAATTTCGCAAGGTGACGCAGCTCCCGCCGGACTCGCCCGATCATGAGCGAGTGATCGACATGGCTTGGCTCGCGATCGGGCGGCTCTTCTACGAGTCGGATCAGTGGGCGCAGGCCGTCGACGCGTACAACCACATCGACCGCAGCTCGCCCGAGTTCGGCACGATGCTCTACGAGCTCGGCTGGGTGTACGTGCGCCTCGGCGACGTCGAGCGCGCCCAGCGTGCCCTCGAGGTCCTCCAGGTCGCCGATCCGAACAGCCAGAACATCGCCGACGGCTCGCTTTTGCGCGCCGATCTGATGTTACGCGCGGGCCAGTTCGAAAAGTCGCTCAAGGTCTACGAGGGCGTGCGCGGGACGTACGATCCGATGCGCGAACGCGTCGACGGCTTCCTCGGCGCGACCAGCGATCCCGCGGTCTACTACGACAAGCTGAGCCAGGAGCAGCTCGACGTCCTCGACAGCTCTTCGGGTTTGCCGGCGCTGGCGATCCAGTGGGCGCGCGACGCCGAGGACGGCCCGGCCGCGTTCGCCGTGATCGAGGGCATCACGCAGTGCCGCGAGCTCATCCAGCAGTCGAACGATCTCATCGAGAAGCTCAACGCGGTGGTCTCCTCGACGAACCGCGTCCGCGCGTTCCCCGAGCTCAAGGCGGGCGAGGAGAAGGCGCTCGGGCTCATCAACCGCGTCGGGATCGCGCGGCTCTCGATCGGGCAGGGGATGGACGAGGTCGAGCCCTCGGCGCTCGGGGGCGAGATCGGGCAAGTGCGCGCGCGGCGAAGGTCGCTCGAGAAGAGGCTCGGCGTCGTGCCCGTGAACGACGCGGATTTCCAGGACCGCGAGGGGCAAGCGCTCAAGCAGTGGAACGGCGCGTCGCAGTCCGTCCAGCGCATGACGCTCGAGGTCGACTCGCTCCAGGCGCAGGTGAACGGCCTCCGGCGCATGCTGCGTGAGGCGCCGCAGGCGGGCGTCGTGCGGGATCCGGCGTCCGTCGCGCGTTTCGAGCAGGAGCTCGCCGCGCACGAGCGTGACCTCACGGCGTATCGCAAGCAGATCGGCGATCTTCGCAAGATGGTGGGCGCCGGCAAGATGCAGGTCGGCTTCGGCGATCAACGTTTCATCGAGGACGCGCAGGTGCGGCAGGCCTACCGCGATGCGATCGTCCGCGAGGTCCAGCTCGCGATGGCGGGGCAGGGGGGCGCGCCGCTCGCTGCATATGCGAAACGCGTCGCGCCGCTGCTGCAGAAGGGTGACGAGACGGACGCGTTGGTCCTCACCGCGCTGAGCGAACTCGAGCGCGAGGTCGCGCGGAGGACCACGGACGTGCGGGCGATCCTGGCGCGCGAGACGGCCGCCGTGGTTGGCTACGAGGTGGAGCTCGAGCGGCTCGACAAGGAGGCGCGTGGCGTCGTGGGTGAGGTCGCCATGCGGAACTTCGGCCTCGTGCGCGACAGGCTTCGGAACATCGTGCTGCGCGCCGACGTGGGCATCACCGAGGAGGCGTGGGAGGTGCGCGAGGAGCAGATGACCCGCGTGCGTAGCTTGCGCGTCGAGCGATCCCGCGAGGAGAAGCTCTTGCGCGAGGAGCTCGACGAGGTCCTCGACGACAGCGGCGATCCCGAGACGGAGGGCAAATGAGCATGACCCGTCGAACTTCGTCGCGACAGGGACCGGGCGCGGCTTCGGTCCTCGCGCTCCTCGTCGCGACGTGCGTGGCCGGCAACGCCGCGTCGCAGCCCCAGCCCTTTCCCCCGACGGCAACGCCCCCGAGCGCGGCGCCGACGACGTCCGCGAGCGCCCCGCCGATCCCTCCGCCCACCCCCGCTTTCAAGCCACGCACGCAGGCGCCTCCGCCTCCGCCGCCGACGCCCGAGCAGATCGCGGCGCTCGCGGAGCTCGAGAAAGAGGCTGCGGCTTACGAGATCGCCGCGCGCGACTACCGCTCCTCGATCACGCGCATCATCCAGCAGCATTACGAGGAGCGACGTCGTCGCGTCATCGCCGCGCTCGACCGCGAGATCGACGTCGAGCAAAAGGACCTCAAGACGGCGCGCGAGGTGGCCATCCGCCGCCTCGAGAAGTTCGTCGACACGTACAGCGGCAAGAGCGCCCACCCCGAGAGCACACCCACGGCGATGTTCCGCCTCGCGGCGCTCTACGAGGAGCGCGCCCGCGACGAGAGTGATCTCGCGGACGACCTCTCCATCGGCCTCAAGCCCGCGATCGCCCTCTACAAGCGCATCCTCCGCGAGTTCCCGCAGTACAAGGAGCTGGCCGGCGTTTATTACTACCTCGGCCACGCGCTCAACGACTCGGCGCGGATCTTCGAGGCGCAGCAGGTCTTCCGATCGCTCGTCTGCCACGACCGCTACCCGTACCCCGTTCCTACGGATCCGAAGGATCCGACGCGGGACACGATCGGCAAGCTCCCGCAGGATCACGATCGTGACTACTGGACCGGCTGGGAGTCGCGGCACCCGATCCCGATCGCCGAGGAGCTGAAGCGCAAGGCCGCCGCCGCCGTGCCCAAGAAGGGGAAGGGCAAAGGAAAGGGCAAGGACAAACCGCCGGAAGAGGAAGCGCCGGCCACCGAGGACGAGCTCTCGTTCGTCAATCCGTACCCCGACGCCTGCAAGCCGATCCCGCAGAAGGTCACCGAGGGCGCGGACCCGCGGTACGTCGCCGAGGTCTGGTGGCTCATCGGCGACTACCACTTCAACGAGATCGATCCAGGCGGCGGGCCCTTCAACTTGAACCGCGCCGAAGCTGCTTACACGCGGTCGCTCCAGTTCAAGAAGCCCCCCGTTTACGGCGTCGCGATGTACAAGCTCGCCTGGACGTACTTCAAGCAGGCGCGGTACGAGACGAGCGTCCGGCAGTTCGTCGCGCTGCTCGAGTACACCGACGAGCAGGAGAAACTCACGGGGGATCCGGGCACGGATTTCCGCGGCGAGTCGTACACGTACATCGCCGGCGCGCTCACGTTCAGCGACTTCACCGGGCCCGCGGCCGACGAACCGTACGTCCCGCGCAGCGACGTCCTCGACCTCGAGCAGGACGCTCGGATAGCCGAGCAGAAGATGCGCATCGCGATCGATCGCGTGCAGAACGGCCAGCTGATCCCGCAGGATCGGAAGTGGACAGTCGACATCTACAAGGCGCTCGCGGCCGAGTACAAGGAGCTCAACCAGTACCGGAACACGGTCGAGGTCTCGGAGCTCATCCTCAAGAAGTGGCCGATGAACCGCGACGCCCCGGTCCTGCAGGCGCAGATCGCGGACATCTACGACACGCTCGC
>JANMGF010000848.1:0-4446 GCA_031374535.1 Polyangium sp. (in: bacteria) | reverse complement strand
GTAGCGCGCGAAGACCTCGTCGCGGCGGATGCGCGACTGCACGACGCGCGCGAGCTCTTTCAGGACGAAGTCGCCGGCGAGGTGGCCGTGCACGTCGTTGATGCGCTTGAAGTGATCGATGTCGAACATCAGGATCGCGAGGTGCCCGTGCACGTCGTTGATGCGCTTGAAGTGGTCGATGTCGAACATGAGGATCGTCAACTCGCGATCGTGCCTTCGGCCGCGGATGATCTCGCGCTCGAGCGCCTCGTACAGGTAGCGCTTGTTGTGGATCTGGGTGAGACCATCCATGATGGTCATCCGGTAGATCTCTTCGTGGTACTGGGCCTCGACGTCCGCGCCCGAGAGGAACTTGAAGATGGTCGGACCGACCTTCACCCGGTCGCCGTTCTTCAGCTTCATCTCCCGGGAGATGGGCTCGTCGTTGCAGTACGTACCGTTCGTGCTGCCGTCGTCGCAGATGACCCAGTACGTGCCCTCCTGACGGAACTGCGCGTGGCGCCGGGACACCGAGTCGCCGTCGAGCACGATCTGGTTGTCCGCGCCGCGTCCGACGCGCGTCGGGCTGTGCTCGAGCACGAAGCGCTTGCCGAGCAGCGTGGGCTCCTTCGTGTAAATCACGACGAGGCAGTCGGTCCCGAGCCGAGGCGTCTCACCCCCACCCGGCGGGGGCTGAACCACCGTGGTAACGCGAGTCTTTTCGTCGAAGTCGTTCACGCGTTTTCAGCCCGGTCTGCCTGCGACATCGTCACGTCGTCCAGCAATCGAAGCTCGACCCCTCGGAAGATGTCCGGTGCAAACCCGGATCCAGCCAGTCTTGCGGCCCCAGCGTATCCATCCCCTCGCGCAGGCGTCAAGGTGAATTCGATTACTTCGTTTCGTCCTCGCCGCGCCGCGCTCGCTCGAGCCCGGACCGCTGTCATGACGAGGTTTGCGACATTCTTGTGCGACGATTGTACGAATGCAAGGCGCGCCCTCTTCACAACGGCGACGGACTCGTGCGCCGCGAGGGCCTCGAGCGCAGAGCTCAAGCGGTGAGTCCACGCGCCGCGCCTGCACGTAGCTCCCGTCCCGCGCGGGCCGGCCGTCGATCCGCTTTGCCCGACGGCAGCGTGGCGAGCAAACGTCCGTGGTCGAAAACCCACATTTCCCCGGGTTTTCCTTGCGTCCAGGCCTCGTTCTTCGTGAGGGGCGCCGTCGCGACGACGGCGACGCGATCGCGCGGCGTCGTCACGGCAGAGAAGTCAACCGCGACGTCGTCGTCCGCGAGGCTCGCGAGGCCAAACGGCGCCTTGCGCACGATGTAACAGAGCCGCGTGCCGCAGCGGGCAAACAGGTGCCGGCCATCGCCGAGGAGAAAGTTGAACGTGCCGTCCTCCGCGATGCGCGCGCCGGCGTCCGCCACGGCTTGCCAGAGCTCGCTCGGGCGGCGCGGATAATCGTCGAAGGTGCGGCATAACTCCTCGAGGAGCACGCAGAAGGCATGTTCGCTGTCGGTCGTGCCGATGGGGACGAAGCGGCCGAGCTTGCGATGACGCACGCGAGGCAGGGTGCCGTTGTGCGCGAAGACCCAGTTCCGGCCCCAGAGCTCACGCACGAACGGGTGCGTGTTCGCCAGGCTCGTGGGGCCACGGGTCCGCTTGCGGACGTGGCCGATCGCCAGCATCGTTTTGATGGGGTTCTGCGCGAGAAACCGCGCGAGCGGGCTCGCGGCCGCGGGGGTCGGCTCCAGGAAAACACGCGCGGCGTAGCCCTCGTAAAACGAGAGGCCCCAACCGTCCGCATGAGGGCCCGTCTTCCCGCCTCGCTGGCACAAGCCGGAAAACGAGAACACGATGTCCGTGGGGACATTGCACTCCATCCCGAGCAGCTCGCACATCTACGGTTGCGAAGTATAGCGGGGAGGTCGAGCGAACGCCTCGGCGAAACTCAGCGAAGCGCGACAGCCGCAGCGGCCTCGTTCGCCTGCCGCACGCAGTCCGGGATGCCCACGCCGTCGAACGCGGCGCCCGCGAAGTGAAGCCCCGGGTGCTTTCGGGCGAGCTCGCGGATCTGCCGGACCCGATCGGCATGCCCCACGATCGGCTGCGCGTTCGCCTGCTCGTAACGGAAAACCCGCGCGAGCATGGGCACGCCGCGCACGCCGATGAGCGAACCGAGCTCCTCGCGCGCCAGCGAGACGAGGGCTTCATCGGTCGCCGCAAGCGCGCCTGGGTCACGGTGCCCACCCACGAACACACGCACGAGGGCCGCGTCCTGGGGCGCGCGACCCGTCCACTTGCTCGAGATGAACGTCGCCGCCAGGATTCGCCGTCGTTCTTCCTTCGGGATCACCACGCCCACCGCGTCGAGCGCATGCGGCACGTCGGGCCGCGCATACGCGAGCACCACCGTCGCGGTCGACAGGTACGGAATGCCGCGGAGGAGCGCGGAGAGCTCGCCGTCGACGCCCCCGAGCGCGCTCGCCGCCGCGTGGGCCGGCGCCGCCATCACGACATCGTCGGCCTCGATCGACTCGACCTGCCCATCACGCGCCCCGTACCGCACGACCCAGCGCAGAGGAGCACCGCTCGATCGTTCGACGGCGACGACGGGAGCGCCCACGTGGATGTCGCCTCCCGCCTTCTCGACACGCCGGACGAGCGCCTCGATGAGCTCGCCCATGCCTCCGAGCAGCGAGTGGAACGGGCTCGGCGGCGGTCCTTTCGTCGGTCCCTTTTTGCGGCGCTCGGCGAGCGCGCCACGGATCAAGCTGCCGTGGTTGTCCTCGAGCTCGGCGAGCTGCGGGAACGTGCTGCGGATGCTGAGCGTGTCGACGTCGCCCGCGTAGATGCCGCCGAGCAGAGGCTCGCCGAGGACATCGACCGCCTCCTGGCCGAGGCGCCTGCGCAGAAAACCCCCGATCGACTCGTCGCCGTGCTCTTTGCGGCGCGGCAAGACGAGATCGAGCGCCATGCGCGCCTTGCCCTGCAGGCTGAAGAGCGGGGTCTTCGCGAAGGGGAAAAATCGCGTGGGCACCGCGAGCACGAGCCCCTCGGGGAGCGTGTGCAAGACGCCGCGACGCGGGACGTACACGCGCCGGTTCTTCGCCGTCGTGACGATGAGCCGATCGCCGAGGCCGAGCTCTTTGCAGAGATCCGTGGCCTGCGGTTTCGCCACGACGAACGAGTCGGGCCCGCCGTCGATCACGAACCCGCCCTCGCGTTCGGTCTGAATGTTCCCGCCGAGCCGCGGGCGCGACTCGAGCAAGGTGACCTCGGCCCGCGGACCCTTTTGCCCCCCGAGCAAGCGGTAGGCGACGACGAGCCCCGTCACGCCGCCGCCGACGACGACGACGCGGCGAGCGCTCACGCCGCGCCTCCGGCCTCGTGCCGGTATGCGTGGATCACGTCGACGAGCGCCTTCACGTTGTCGACCGGCGTCTGCGGGATGATCCCGTGTCCCAGGTTGAAGATGTGCCCCGGCCTGCCGGCCGCCTCCGCGAGCACGGCCCGCGCGCGGGTTGCTGCCACGTGGGGCGGGGCGCAGAGCAAGAGCGGATCGAGGTTGCCCTGGATCGCGTGATCGTAACCGATCCGTTTCCAGGCCTCGCCGAGCGGCATCCGCCAGTCGACGCCGATCACCGTGCCGCCGGCGTCGCGTTGCGCTTCGAGGAGCGTGGACGTGTTCGTGCCGAAGTGGATCACCGGCACGCCTGTCGTCTGGACGCTCTGCAGGATGTGCTTCACGTGCGGCGCGACGTGCGTCTGGTAGTCCTCCGGCGAGAGCGCGCCGATCCACGAGTCGAAGAGCTGCACCGCCTGCGCGCCGGCCTCGATCTGCGCGTGGAGATAACGCCGCACGACCTCGCTCATCTTGCCCATGAGGACCGAGAACGACTCCGGATCGCCCCACATCATCTGCTTCGTGCGGAAGTAGTCCGAGGACTTTCCGCCTTCGACGAGGTAACTCGCCATCGTGAAGGGCGCGCCCGCGAACCCGATGAGCGGCGTCTTCCCATCGAGCTCGCGCCGGATCAGGCGGATCGCATCGAGCACGTACCCGAGGCCTTCCTCGGGATCGATGACGCGCATCCGATCGATCGCCGCGCGGTCGCGCACCGGCTCGTGGATGACCGGGCCTTCCCCCTTCTCGAACGAGAACGGCGCGCCCATCGGCTCCAGCGGCAAGAGGATGTCCGCGAACAGGATGGCGGCGTCGACGCCGAGGCGCAGCGGCTGCAACGTGACCTCGAGCGCGAGCTCCGGCGTCTTGCAGATCTCGAGCAGCGTGTGCTTTTCGCGCAGCGCGCGGTACTCCGCCATGTAGCGGCCGGCCTGTCGCATGAACCACACGGGCGTCACGTCCGTGACCTCGCGCCGGCAAGCCCGCAAGAACCGATCCCACATGGGCCGAACAGTACCCCGCGCCTCGCTCGTGGCAACGACGAACGCGCGGAGGCCCGGC
>JANMGF010000841.1:0-1862 GCA_031374535.1 Polyangium sp. (in: bacteria) | reverse complement strand
AGCTTGATCATGGCGAGCGCTTCTATATTGCAAACGTATCCGTGTTGCAACTATAGTTCAACATGGACTGCAACACGGATCAGGAGCGGGAGGACATCTGCAGGCGAGTGGCCCACCACCTGGAGGAGGCTGGCTTCTCGCCGGCGACCGGGGCGCCCTCGGGTCGGCTGGCCATGCGGCGCGTCGCCGTGGACTCGACGCTCGTCCTCCGGTACGACCCGGCCGCGGGCGTCTTGCGCCTCTCGGTGTCGTTCGCCCGCGGCGGAGCCGTGTGCGGGATCTTCCGGGGCGGGCGGGGCGAATTGCGGATCTTCGCGGGCCCATCGTCGCTGCTCGGGCTGCTCTGCTGGATCACGTCGTCGCACGACGATCTCTCGGCGTTCGAGGCCGACGCGTGGCTCGCGCAGATCGTGTCGCTCTGCCCCGTGACGTACGCCGTGCTCGCCTCCCGGAGCGGTGAGGAGGTCCTCGCGCTCGTGATGCCGCAGGAGGCCAGCGCCACGTTGCAGTAGTCGACGCATGGTCCAACTTGTTGCAACTACATCAGACATGATGTAGCAGGATGTCGATGAGCCATTCACCCTCGATCACGCCGGACGTTCGGCTCCCCGTCACGGTGCTCTCCGGCTTCCTCGGCGCCGGCAAGACGACGCTCCTCAATCACGTGCTCCGAAACCGCGACGGAACACGGGTCGCGGTGATCGTGAATGACATGAGCGAGGTGAACATCGACGCCGAGCTCGACCGGGGCGGCGACGCCGCGCTCAGCCGCACCGAGGAGCGGCTCGTCGAGATGACGAACGGCTGCATTTGCTGCACGCTGCGGGAGGATCTCCTGCTCGAGGTCCAGAAGCTCGCGCGGGAGGGGCGCTTCGATTACCTGCTCATCGAGTCGACGGGGATCAGCGAGCCCTTGCCGGTGGCCGAGACGTTCGGCTTCGAGGACGATACGGGCGCGCGGCTCTCGGACGTGGCGCGGCTCGACACGATGGTGACGGTCGTCGATGCGTACAATTTCTCGAAGGACTTCGCCGCAGCCGAGGACCTCGCAGAGCGGGGCGTCGCGGCATCGGAGGAGGACGACCGGAGCGTCGTCGATCTGCTCGTGGATCAGGTGGAGTTCTGCGACATCATCGTGCTGAACAAGGCGGATCTCGTCGCCGAGGCGGAGCTCGGCAAGCTCGAGGCCACGCTGCACCGGCTGAACCCGCGGGCGCGTATCGTGCGGGCGAGGTTCGGCGAGGTGCCGATCGATACGATCATGGGCACGGGGCTCTTCGATATCGAGAAGGCGAAGGAGGCCCCGGGCTGGATGGCGGAGATGCGGGGCGAGCACATCCCCGAGACGGAGGAATACGGGCTCGGGAGCTTCGTGTTCCGCTCGCGGCGGCCCTTGCATCCGGCGCGGTTCTTCGCGCTCATCCACGAGGAGTGGCCTGGCGTGATCCGATCAAAGGGTTTCTTCTGGCTCGCGACCCGGCCCGAATGGGTGGCGGAGTGGTCGCAGGCAGGAGGCGCGTGCCGGTTCGGCGTCGTGGGGAAATGGTGGGCCGCGCAAGCGAAGGAGGAATGGCCAGAGGACGCGGAGGCGCGGCAGAGAATCGAGGCGGACTGGGATCCGGAGCTCGGCGACCGCCGGCAGGAAATCGTGATCATCGGGACCGCGGAGCGCGAGGGGATGCGGGCGCGGCTCGAGGCTTGCCTCGTCTCGGACGAAGAAATGGCGCTTGGCCCCGAGGGAGTACGTCACTTCGAGGATCCATTCCCGCCCTGGGATTTGCCCGAAGGAGACGAGGAGGACGACACGCCGCCCGGTGATCCACGCTTCGCGTCGATGTGGACGCGCGAGTCGGCGTACGAGA
>JANMGF010000839.1:0-5044 GCA_031374535.1 Polyangium sp. (in: bacteria) | reverse complement strand
TTCGTGAAGCTCGCGAAGAGCGGCTTTTACGATGGGCTGCACTTCCATCGCGTCATCGATGGCTTCATGATCCAGTTTGGCTGCCCGCACAGCCGCGATCCGAAGAGCCCGCGCGCTGGCACCGGCGACGGGCCCGACGGGACGATCAAGGACGAGCACCCGCCGGACGCGAAAATCTCGAACGAGCCGGGCACGCTCGCGATGGCCAACACCGGCGATCCCAACAGCGGATCCTGCCAGTTTTTCATCAACACCGTGCACAACCATTATCTCGACTGGTTCACGCCTGGACCGTCGAAGCACCCCGTCTTCGCCCGCATCGTCGAGGGCATGGACGTCGTGCGCGCGATCGAGAAGACGCGCACGGACCGCGGGGATCGGCCGCTCGAGCCCGTCCGCATGAACCGCATCACGGTCGACGGAGCCTGATGGCCGGGGCTCCTCGCCTGCTGGTTGTTCTTGCGGTTTTCGTCGTGGCTTCTGGCTGCGGCGGACAACGCACGCCCGGGGTGCCTGCCGTCGAGCTCGGCGCGGGGCCCCGGGCGGCGCCTCCCGAGGCGGAGAGTGGAGGAGAGGTCCTCCTCTGGGGCAGGACGAACGAGGGGCCAAGGACGACGTTTCGCGTCGACGGCTCGGGGCGCGTGCTCGGTGAAGAACCGGGGGTCGTGATCACGACGAGCCGGGGAGAGCTCGTTTGGCACGAGCGCGAGGAGGAGATCGTGCTCGGCGGTTGCGAGGAGGGCGGCACGCGGAAGGAAGCGCTGGAGCCGGGAAAAGTGACGCATGCGTGGCTTTCGCCGCGCGAGGATCAGGGGCGACAAATCGTCGTTGATCCCAGCGGCAGCGAGGGGGAGGGCGTCGAGGAGCTCTCGCACGGCGTGGAGCTGCTCGGTAGCATCGGGCCATACCTCTTCGTGCATGAGAGCGTCTACATTTTCGCTTGTGGCGCGCATGGAAACGCGACCGCGGGGTTTCACCTGTGGGACGCGGAGGCGGGCCGCGCGGTCGATCTTTTGCCGGATCTGCCGAACAATGCGGCGATCGCCCAGCGCGCGGAGCGGATGCTCGACGAGGGCGACATGGATCCGGAGGAGGCGCGAAAGGAGGAAAATCTGCCCGAGCTCGTGCAGATCGTTCCCTTTTATGGCGAGCGCGGCGGGCTCCGCGTCGACGCGCAGTTCATGCGTGGGGACTGTTATGCTTGCAGCGACGGGGCCTGGAGCTCGTATACGCGGAGCGTCGTCCTTCCGAGCGAATGGATGCCCGAGCGATTCGCTCCCTGGTCGACCCCGCCCGTCGCCGTGGTGAAATTCTTGCAGTCGCGCAGCGGGTTCGTGCTCGGCGGTTGGTCGCGGCGCTAGCGGGGCTTCGCTGCTATCCTCGCGGCGCCATGCACGGCTCTCCCGACGCGCGCGCTCTCCACGACCTCTACCCCGCCATCGATTTACACGCCGACAGCTTGATGTGGTCGCGCTGGGTGAACTACGACCTGCACGCCCGCCATGACCCGCCCTTGCCGTTCGCCGCGCTCGGCGGGCATGTCGACCTGCCGCGCATGAAAGAGGGCGGCATGGGGGCGCAGTTCTTCGGCCTCGTCTCGCTGCCGATCGGCCAGAGGCACGGGCTCGCGCGGGTCATCGACGAGCAGATCGACGCGCTCGAAGGGCAGATCGCGCGCGCGCCGCACCGGATCGCCAAGGTACGGACGGCGGCCGAGATCGAGGCTGCGCGGGCGCGTGGACAAATCGGCGCGCTCCTCGGCATCGAGGGCGGGCACGCGATCGAGGGTTCGCTCGACAAACTCAGGCATTTCGCGCGCCGTGGCGTGCGATACCTCGGCCTTTGCCATTTCAGCCAAAATGAGCTTTGTTTTCCCGCGTATGGCCGAGGGCGGAAGGATGACGAGGGGCTCACGCGGCTCGGCCGCGACGTCGTCACGGCGTGCGAGGATCTCGGGGTCATAGTGGACCTTTCGCACATCAATCGCACGGGGTTTCTCGAGGCTTGCGAGATGGCCAAGCGCCCGCCGATCGTCAGCCATACCGGCGTCGTCGGCGCTTTCGAGCACTGGCGCAACGTGGACGACGATCAGCTCCGCGCCGTCGCCCAAAAAGGCGGCGTCGTAGGCGTCATTTTTTGCCCGAAGTTCCTCGGTGGAGACGGCCTCGAGCCCGTCGTGAAGCACCTGAAACACATCATCGACGTCTGCGGCGAGGATACGCCCGCGCTCGGATCGGACTGGGACGGCTTCATCGTGCCGACCCGCGAGCTTTGCGACGCCGCGCGATTGCCCTTGCTCACGGACGCGCTCCTCGCGGCGGGGATGCGGCCCGAGGCGATTGGCAAGATTTTGCGGGGGAATGCGATGCGGGTGCTGGCGGAAGTCCCCTGAACGGTGTCAGGCGCGGGCGGAAGGTTTTCCCGCCCGCGCCCGGTGCTCAAAGGTTTGCCAGCGGGCCCGTGCTGTTGTCGCCGAAGCTGTCGATCGGGACGCCCACGCCTTGCAGCATGGAGAGGAAGAGATTCGCCAGCGGCGTCTCATCGGGATAAACGACGTGCCGGCCGGGCGTGAATGTCCCGCCGAGGCTGCCGCCCACGAGGACGGGCAGGTTCGTGTGCGCGTGGGAGTTGCCGTCCTCGATCTCGCTCGAGAAAAACACGGCGGACGAGTCGAGCGCGCTCACGCCGTTGCCCTCGTCGATCGCCTGGAGCTTGCCGAGCAGGTAGCCGAATTGCTCCACCTCCCAGCGATCGACGATCGTGAGTTTCTCGTGGTTCACGGGGTTGTTCTGGTGGTGCGAGATCTCGTGATGGCCCTCGTTCACCAGAAGGAACGGATAACTCCGGCCGCTGCCGGCGTTGCCCAGCATGAAACTCACGACGCGCGTCGCGTCGCACTGGATGGCGAGCGCGGTGAGGTCGAGCATCATCTTCACGTGCTCGGGGTACGGGAGATCGCCGGGCGGACGATTCATCGGCGTGCATTGCGGCCCGCTGTCTGTCTTCTGGATCTTCTTTTCGAGCTCGCTGATGCCCGTCATGTATTCGTCGAGCTTGCGCCGATCCGTGGTGCCGAGCTTGCCGGAGAGCGAGTTCGCCTCGTCGAGCACGTAATCGAGGACGCTCGTGCGATAGAGCTTTTGACGGGCGAGCTCCTCGGCCGTGGCCTCGGGGTCGAATCCACCAAAGAGGATGTCCCAGACGACCTGGGGGTTCACCGCCTTCGGCAAGGGCTGCGTCTCCGAGGCCCAGGAGATGTTGCGCGCATAAGCGCAGCTGTATCCCGAGTCGCAATCACCCGCGCTCGATCCGCCGTCGATGCCGAGCTGGAGCGAGGGAATGCGCGTGAACGGACCGAGCTGCGCCGCCGCGATCTGGTCCATGGAGATGCCGTTCTTGATGTTCGCGCCTTCGGTCTTCACGACGTGGCGGCACGTGAGGAAGCCGGCCGTGCCCGCGGCGTGATCCCCCGGGCCGTCGGGCCGGGCGGGCGTGTTCGCGAGGCCCGTGAGGACGAGGAGTTTTTCCCGGAGCGGGCCGAGCGGCTCGAGGATGGTGGGCAGAGCGTATTGCGTGCCCTCCTCCTTCGGCGTGAAGGCCGGCATGTGGATGCCGTTTGGCACGTAAAACGCGATGATGCGCTTGAGGTCCGCGGCCTTGGCGGTCTTCGAGGAGAACATCTCCAGCGCCGGCAGGGCGAGGAGCGCGCCTGCTCCGCCGAGGAAGATGCGTCGCGACAGCTTGTGACGTTTCATTTCGAACCTCCCGGCGTTTCTCCGCGCCGCATCCGGAACGGCTCGCTCGTGGCGACGAGCTTGATGAGATCGACGAATCTTTGGCCGCGGTCATCGAGCTCCTTCCCGAGGTGCTCGAGGTCGTCCGCGTCGGCGGCCTCGTGGCCGCGGCCGAGCGCGTGGGTGAGCATCTTCTCGGCGACACAATGCAAGAAGCGCGGGTCCTCGGCGAGGATGGCGCTGAGCTCTTGCAATCCGTCGAACGTCTTGCCGCCGGGCAGGACGCCGCTCGAATCGACGGGGAACCCGAGGTCGTCCATGCGGAACGAGCCGATGCCGTCGTAATGCTCGAGGCCGAAGCCGAGGGGGTCCATTTCCTCGTGGCAGCCGGCGCAGACGGGCGAGGCGCGGTGCTGCTCGAGGCGCTGGCGGATGGAGCCCGTGGGCACCTCCTCGGTGACGAGCCCCTCGACCCCCGGGGGCGGCGCCTTGGGTTCGGTGCAGAGGAGCTGCGTCATGACCCATTTGCCACGCTTCACGGGCGAGGTGCGCGTCGGAAACGAGGTGACCGTGAGGATGCTGCCCTGCGCGAGCAGTCCTTTTCGGTTCGGGTCCGAGACCGTGACCCTGGCGAAATCCGGTCCGGGCGAGGGGAGGCCGTAATGCGTCGCGAGCCTGTCGTCGATGTACGTGAAATCGGCCGTGAGCATGTCCGAGATCCGGAACTCGCTCCGCAGGAATTCGCGGAAGAAGAGCCGGGTCTCCTGCCGCATCGACTCGCGGAGCGTTTCGTCCCAGGTGGGGAAGGCGTAATAGTCGGGCTGGTGATCGTCGAGGGCCCGGGTGAAGAGCCATTGCCCGGCGAAGTTGTCGACGAGGGCCTCGGACCGGCTATCGGCGAGCATACGCTCGACCTGGGCCTCGATCTCGGCGGGATCCTGGAGCTTGCCCTCCCGCGCCGCCGCGAAGAGTGGCTCGTCCGGCATGCTGCTCCAGAGGAAATACGAGAGCCGCGAGGCGAGCTCGAAATCATTCAGCGGATGCGAAGGCGAGGCCGCGTTCGGGTTGGGGTCGAGCTCGGGGCGGAAAATGAAATGCGGCGACGTGAGGATGGCGCGGAGCGCGATCTCGATGCCGACGTCGACGGTTTGTCCTTGCGTCTCGGCGAGGGCGACCACGCCCGCGAGCTTGTCGATCTCGGCTTGCGTGACGGGCCGGCGGAAGGCGCGTTCGGCGAACTTTTCGAGGATCTGCCGGATGCAGGAGGCTCCGCCCGCAGGATCGCAGAGGACGATCCGCTCGCGGATGGG
>JANMGF010000833.1:0-2788 GCA_031374535.1 Polyangium sp. (in: bacteria) | reverse complement strand
GCTCGCGTCCGGGCTCGCGAACACCATGATCGGCCGCTGCGCCGGCCACCACCAGACCCAGTTCACGTGCGAGCCCTTCTCCGTGAAATGCTCGATGTCCTGCCCGGCGCACTCGTTGAAATCGGCTTGCCAGGGGATGGCCATGTATTTCGTCGCGTCCCCTGGCTCCATCCCGCCGTGCCCGTCCTCGCCCGGCGCGGGGCGGACCTTGCCGATGGGACCCTTGTGCTTGAGCCGGAACGGCTCGCTGTAGATGGAGGCGTTCCGGCAGTTCCACGACATCTCGATCCCCGGCGAGAACGCCGCGCCGACCAGGTTCGAGAGCACAGCCTCGTCGAGCGCGTCGCCCGCGTCCTGCGGGATCGGATTCGTGTCGTCCGAGAAGATCCCGCGCGCCCATTGCAGGAACAAGAAATACTGCGTCCGCGTGAGCGTCTGGTATTTGGCCCTGTCCCGCGGGTGCTCGAGCGCGCCGTCCCCGGCCAGGTACGGCATCAAGGGCGTGCCCCGCTCCGACATGAAGACGTTCGGATCGTCGGGCGAGCGGAAGACGTCCAGGAAGTAATGGCGCAGGGCGTTGTATCGCGGATCGGGGTTGCCGAGGTTCTGGAGCATCGCGTCCGAGAACGTGTGCGGCACGTTCGGGATGTTCACGACCCAGTTGAACGCGATGCCGCGCCGCAGGATGGGCAGGATCTCGGCGCTGAAGTTCGGGCGATACTCGGGGTTCCAGAGCCCGTCCTTGAACACCTGCGGCCGCATGCCCATTTCGCGCACGGCGACGTCGTACATCGTGTCGTAGAGCGTCACGAGGTTCTGGATCTCGGGCGCGTAGCTCGGCGGGGCGACCATCACCCACGCCGGCGTGGCCTCGATGCGCTCCCCGTCCTTCATGACGATCGTCGCCGTCACCGGGCCGTCGGAGGTGTCGTCGTACCACCCGTCGTTGTTCGCGTATTCGGGGAGCTGCGGGTTCTGCCGCTCGGAGCCGGCGACGCCATAGCCGCCGACCACGTGGAGCCGGCCCTTCGCGTCCGTGATCATCGAGCCGAGCGAGTCGATCGTGTACGGCGTCAGGTGCTCGGGCGGGAAGTTCACGGGGTAATCCGCGAACTCCGGCTGCCTGGGCGCATTGCGGGAGAAATCCTTCCGCTGGTTCGGCCCGGTCAGCCGGCCTGGGCCGGCGTCGGTGATGAGGCGCCTTCGCGCGTCGCCCTTCACCTTGGCGTTGCGCAGCGGGTGATCGGGCGAATAACCGTTCGAGCCCTGGTGCGTGTGGAACTCGTACCAAACCGCCTTCTTGTTCGCGAGGTGCACCGTCCACTCGATCCGCTCGATGTCACCTTGCGAGAGCGACACCGGCGTCGAGTCCGATCCCTCGTACCGGTAGACCCGGAAGCGCGCCGCTTGGCGACGGACCTTGCCCTGCGCGTCCCGCAGCTCCGTGCTCTTCACGGGCGACCCGTCGAGGTTCAGGGGCACGCCGCCGACCGTCTCCGGCCCGAGGTAATACTCTTCGCTGTTGCCGACCCGGGCCACGCCGATCGACGGATGAATCTTGAAGCTCGTCATGAATTGCCTCTCTTCGTCCTCTGGTCGTTCGAGCGTGATGCTCAGGTCAGCCCGTGAATGCGCTCGACACCCTCGAGCGCGGTGAGCACGCGCGCGAGCGTGGTCATGAACGCGTCCTTGTATCCCTCGGCCGTCTCCTCGTCGTCCGGGCAAACCCCCGGCTCGAGGAGCGCCGAGCACGTCTCGACGATCCTCTCGTAGCTCCACTCCACGTACTCGAAGCTCGGCCCCGCGGTCACGAGGATGGGCGAGACCTTCTCGGCCGCGTCCTTGTCGAACTCCATGTCCTCGATGACGTTGTTCCTGCGCAGGGGCGTCCGCGCGAGCAGCCGCCCAAGCGGCGTGACCACGCTGCGCATGAGCGGGAAGGAGGACGAGAAGAAGGCCGCGTCGGAGGCTGGCCGGCTCAGCGCGTGCTCCATCGTCTTCAGCATGTAGACGTAGCAGGCATTGCAGAGATCCGAGAGATTCCGCGCCCACTTCTTCTCCTTCGAGAGGCCGAAGTGCGAGGTGCGGAAGTTCGTCTCCATGGGCCAGGTCTCGCCTATTTCGACCTCCCCGGTCGCCATCGCGGCGAACTTGAAGTAATGGGCGAGCTCGCGGCTCCTCCGATCCTGGCCGAACGAGCCCACCGGCGGCGGACCCTCGGAGGCGTCGGAGCCATAGTCCTGGTACGCGCCCTTCGTGCCCTCGCCTTGCGCGACGATCTCCTGGACCCCGCGGAGCGCCGAGTCGAGATCGGTCACGGCCACGATCTGCCCGCCGCCGCCGCCGAAGTAGGCGGCCTTCTGCTGACGGGCCATGTCGCCGATGAAGAGACGATGATGCGCGTCGCAGTGGCGGAAGCCCTCCGCGATGGCCTCATAGAACTGGCCGATCGTCTCGTACGCCTCCCCGTCGGCCATCTGGTCGAGTGGTTTGCCCACGCCGGGCTGCTCGATCTGCATGAACGTGTTCGCCATGAGATCTCGCGTGGCACGCTGGAGCTGGATGAACGGGCCGCCTGTGGCGTGGTAGGGGATGAAGGTCGGGTACACCGGCGCGAATGGCCCGGTCATCTTGGGGCTGCCGCCGATCGCATTGAGGAGGTTGCACGCGATGACCATGTGCAGCATCTCCTCGAAGGCGACGCCCATGATGAGCGCGGAAGCGCGCGATTTGACGTCCTTGATCGAGTACGCCGCGTAGAGGTAGGCGGGGATCGTGGCGAGCTCGA
>JANMGF010000569.1:0-7783 GCA_031374535.1 Polyangium sp. (in: bacteria) | reverse complement strand
GACAGCATCGACCCGTCGGATTCCATGGCGAACTTCGAGCAACGCATGACGTACAAGAAAAACTCGGGCTTCGATCCCGTCGAGGTGCTCACTCCGGACGACCTCGAGCAGAACCAGGCGTGATCCCCGGCCCGCCGGGTAGTGTCCTAACTGGGACAGTTTGACCCGATATTAGGACACTCGGACTGCTTCGCCTGACCCGCCCCCATCCCGCCCGGGTGCTGGGCAGAACTGCCCAATGGGCCTTCGCGCTACCCACATTTGCACGTCGCTCTGCCGTCGGCCTCGCACCAGCATCTGCACGGACCCCACAAGCACCCTGTATTCGCATTTCCGTTCGAACATCTGATGCTACAGTACGGCTGGAGCACGGAGTTGACGTTTTCTTCGTCCATATCGCCCTCTCCGCTCTCGAGGCACCCGAAGGCCATTGGAGCTGTGCAGACAAACAGAGTTACAACGATTTTCTTCAGCACATTCATGATCCCCTCCACGGATCTTGTTGGGCCCAGGCGGGCTGACGTCCAGGGCAATGCGTCTTGGCCCCTGAGTCACAACAGCCGCAGGTTCGCCCGATGGATCGTCGTTAGGACACTGCCGCCCCCCGGGGAGGATCTGCTTCCACGTCGCCGGCCCCTCCTCCACGTCCTCGAGCAGATCGATCTCTTCCTCGCCCGCCGGAGCGACGGGAGCCCGCTCGATCGCCTCTATCACCGGATCCGGCTCCCCCTGGGGCCCTTCGTCCCCGTCGTGCTCGCCGAGCTTCACGCGCCGCCCTCCTGCGGCCCGACGCGCACGATCGCCGCGTGCTCATAAACCCGCTCCGCGGTCCCGCCGCCGTAAAACTTCGCCATCTCCCGCTTCGGTAGCCACGTCGTGAAGATCGTTCTGAGCTCGGGCCTCTTGTGTCGATAATCGATCACCTCCCGCGTCCCCGCGACCTTCTCCGGAATCCACCCCGACCCGGCCGGCGCACCATCAAGCTCGTCCCCCACGTCATCGAACACGAGCACGGGCGCACTCTTCGCGACCCGCCGCGCCTCGATGGCCTCGGGCCCATCCCCGCGAACATCCCGCACCGCGACAAACCGCGCCGCCCGAGCGATCCTCACCTGCTCCGGTACCCGCTCTCCCCCGTACGCCGGACGCTCCCCCGGCCGCGCCACCGCCCCGCGCCCGAGCGCCGCCATTCGCGCCTCCTCGGGCAACGCGTCGAGCGTCCCGAGCTCGATCACGCGCCGCAGCACAACACACGCCGACGAGGTTTTCCCGACCTGCGGCTTTGGCCCGAGCAGGACCACATTCCGGCCCGTCTCGACGGCCTCCATGAGCTCCCGCCGAACCCGTGACCATTCCTTGATCCGCGCGTGTTTCAGCCGCTCGGCCGCCTCATCGTCCCCGGGGATCGCCCACTGGAAACGCGGTGGAATCGAGCGCAGGGCCGGAAGCAGCTCCCGCTGATACTTCGCCCGCACCTCGTCCTCCACGCAGCCCTCACACACGCCCGGGAGGCGCGTCGTCCGCCCGCATTCATTCGCGCACGCGTACGCCCCGACGGGCGGCGCTGAAGACTCGGTCACGCTTTCCGCCATGGATTGAAAGCCACCGCGCCTCATAAGTACCCACCTCCGGACGAAGCCACGAATTCCTCCGAATCGAAAAGCCCTCGTGCCGGCGCGCTCTCATCCCCGAGCGGCTGCGCCCCTACCGCGCGACGTGGACCAGGGCCCCCCGCCCGCGCTTCCGCCGTCGCGCCCTGCTTCCAGGCAAACTTGATGCCCTTGCGGATCCAGTTTTCCCAGGCCGCCCCCCAATCAGCCCATCGCCCATCCCCCGCCCGCGCGTTGGTGCAGAACGTAGCCGTTTCGTGCTCCACGTCCTCCAATGTCCACACGACGCCGACCTTTATCGCCGTCGCCAGCGCCCATTGCTGCATCCTCGGCGAGGGAGCCCAGCCATCCGGAAGCGGTATCAGCGGCTTTCGCCGTTTCGTCTTCCCGCCCTCGTCGCTCGCCGAGGCAATGCCCGCGAGCCCCACCTGGCAGGGCGCAGCTTCGACCCGCGCCGCGCCTCGAGCCCGAGGCTTCGAGCTCCGCGGTGTCGTCACCTCTCTCTCTGGATCTTTCTCTGGATCTTTCTGCTCATGATCCAGAGAGAGATCTTCGGGTCCGCCACGCGGACCGCCGCCATCCGCCACGCGGACCTCGGGGAGGCTCGACCCATCCGCCACGCGGACCTCGGCGCCGTCGGTCGTGGGTCCGCCGAGCGGACCACCGCCATCCGCCACGCGGACCTCGGGAGGGCTCGACCCGTCCGCCACGCGGACCTCGGCGCCGTCGGTCGAGGGTCCGCCGAGCGGACCACCGCCATCCGCCGCGCGGATGCCTCCCTTTCGCGCACGGGTCCGCCGCGCGGACGGCGCCTCCTCGGGCATCCGATCGAGCGCATCGACATCGATCCGGTAGAGGTTCGCGGCCCTTGCGCCTCGCGGAGCATCGACGACCAGCACGCCCGCCCGTCGCAGAAATGGCACCACTTCCGCGACAACCGACCGCGTCGTCCCCGCGTCCCCCGCGATCGTATCGTACCCGCAGAATGCAACCCCGTCCGCATTCAGCCGCGATGCAATCGCCTGGAGAACGGCCTTTTCCGCGAGGCGCAGATCGGGCCGCCTCGAGTCACGGATCGCGCGACAAGCGATTTCGGCAGGGCTTGCCATCATTCCCCGTCGAAAAGCCCGAGTTGATGCGCCTTCCCGAGCCGCCGCGCGTCGGTGCTTTGCGACATGATCGCCTCCCGCGCCCGCGCCGCGATCCTCGAATCGATCTCACACCCGAGAAACCGCATCCCGAGCCGCCGCGCAGCAACCCCCGTCGAGCCGCCCCCCGTGAAGAAATCGACGACCAGGCCCCCGGGCGGAGCCACGACCGTCAAGCACCGCTCGAGGATCTCGGGAGGCTTCGCCGTTTGATGATTCCGCGCCTCATGATGGAGCCTCGAGCAGTTCAGGACATCCCCCGTGCTCATATCGTGAAAGACGCCCGTTCCTTTCACGAAATGCAGAACGACCTCGTGCTGCCTCCGAAACCCGGTCCCGAGGGCCGGCGCTTGCTTGTCCCAGACGACCATCCCCTGCCACCGCAGCCCGCTCGATTCGAGCGCCGGAGCAAGCAGCGGGACCATCCGCCAATCGCAGAACACGCCGAGGCTTCCGCCCTCGACCAGGATCCGAAACGCCTGGACCGCGACGCAGCGCAGGAGCCACACGATCCCGGCGGATCCCATGTTGTCATTGATGAACCAGCCCATGGACTTCACGCTCTTGTGCGTGATCATCCCGCGCGCTTGGCGCTTGGCTGATTCCGTGTACCCGCCCGAGCAGTAGGGGGGATCGGTCCAAACGGCATCAGCGCACGCGTCCGGGAGGGGCTCCGCGAAGTCGAGCGCGTCAGCCGTGCTCACGTGCCACCCGGCCGAGCCTGCGATCACTTCGTCCGGGGAGCCCTCGCGCCCGAGCAGGAGCACATCGGGATCCGCCGCCTTCGACTGACCGACCATGGCAGGACGCTATCAGTCGCCTTTCGATTATTTCAACGTATAACAACCCATGGATCGGACACAAATTGTCCTATGTAGATCGGAATGAGAATGTCCGAGCGCACCGACACTGGAACGATGCACTCGGAGCAGGCGAGGCTATCCCCTTCCCTCGATCGCGACCCACGCCCAAGCAGCCCGAGACCTCGAGCCACCCCGGCCCGAGGCGCCCGCGTTCTCGCGCCGCGTTATGCCGCCGTGACCCTCGCCCAGCACGGGCGCCAGAGTGCCGCGCCGGTCAGCTTCCGAAGACCTGGACCGGGAATGGCATTTGATACCCCTGTTTTCGGCGCTTTTTTGTGGTGCAGTACCGTTCGTGTCCCCCTGGGGACGCTCTCAGTTAGGTACAAATGATCGAGGGCCACTCGGCCCTCGATGTAGTACCGCTTCCCCTCGGGCCGATCGACCGGGGTGAACTTCAAGGGTCCTGTGAGCAACGTCTCCAGGGCCCTTCGTCCTTCTTCGGGCTGGCGGTTGAAGAGCGCGCGTAGGTCCTCGAGCCGGGCGCGCGCTTCCTTCTCGAGCCGGCCGAGCTCCAGATCCAGCACGCCCGGAGCCGTCCGCGCGGTGGCGAGGCGGGCGGTCAGCGTGGCGAGGCGCTTCTCGCGTTCGCTGATCATGCGCAGGACCGTCTCGGGCCTGTCGTCTGCCACGAGTAGCGCGGAGCCCAGCCGTTCGAGCTCGGTCTTGACCGTGCGGATCTGCGCTTCGATCTCGGGGGCTTCGCTGCCGGATGTCTTCGCGCGCTCCGCCAGACGTCGACGGATCTCCTGGAGCGTCCCGAGGACCATCTCCTCGGTGAGCACGTGCTTGCGGATCCATCCCACCACGGCTGCATCCACGGCCTCGACCGGCCTCCGCAGACTGTTCTTGCACGCATGGGGCCCCATGTTCTTCCGCCGCGAGCACGCGTAGGCCGCGACGTTCTCGTAGCTCTCCTTCCGCTTGGCCACGTGCATCGCCCCGCCGCAGTCCGCGCATCTCGCCAAGCCGGACAACAGGTACCGCGGCTTCGGCCCGTGCTTCACCGCGCCCGTGACCTTCTTGTGCTTCTCGGTGCGCCCCTGAACGGCCATCCAGACCTCATCGTCGATGATGCGCAGCTCGGGTACCTCGAGCGTCACCCACTCGTCCTTCGTCCTCGGCAAGCGCACCTTCGTTCCGCCCCGGTACGCCTTCTCGTGTTTGCCCCAGATGATGTGGCCGCGGTAACGATCGCGCCGGAGCATCTCGCGAATGCTGGAGTAGGCCCATACGCCGATCCCTCGTCGCCCGGCCTTCGGAGCGGGGACGCCGCGCAATTGAAGATCCTTCGCAAGCGTCCGGAGCCCCTCGCCCTCCGCGTATCGGCGGAAGATCTCGCGGACGACATTCGCCTCGGCCTCGTTTACCTGATACTCGACACGCACGCGCCGCTCGCCGTCCTTGATTTCGACGTTGTCGTAACCGTAGACGCGTCCACCGACGACAAGTCCCCGCCGGGCCTTCGTGAGCAGGTGCTCGTGCGTGCGTTGCGCCGTCTTCTCGCGCTCGAGCTCGGCGGCGAAGCTGCGCGCGGCAATCATGAACTTGTCGACCGCTCCGTCGAGGGTCACTTCCTCATCGCTGTAATAATAGAAGAGCCGGATCCCGCTTTCGAGCAGATCCTGGATCACCAGCCCCGACCGGAATGTGTCCCCGCCGAGCCTGGATTCATCGCGAACCACGACGGCATCGAACTGCTTGTCGTTCGCCGCGTTGAGAAGCGCGATCAACCCCGGCCGCTTCTTGAACTCGGCCCGCGAAATCGCGTCGTCGAGGAAGATGTGCTCCGGCGCCAGCGTCCCGCCCTGCGAGGCAATGTACCGCTGCCCCTCCTGCGTCTGGACCTCCATCGAGGCCATCTGGTGCTCGTCGGTCGAGCGCCTCCCGTAGAGCGCGCAGCGCATGTGGAACAGCTTCATCGTGACTCCGGAGGGTATCGTAGGAGGTCTGCCTCGACCAGGGCGGCCAGGGCGTTCACGAAGGCGCGTCGGTCGAAACGTTGGGCGGGCTTTCCAGGGATTTCCGTCGGCCTGGAGCCGCGTGAACTTGCAGGGCTGCGACCGCTACCGCGCCACGGGCGGGCCGGACGATGAGGCAGAGGACGCGTTGAGCGTGATCTGTTCGACGCAGGTGGGCGAATCGATGGTCGCGTCCGTCCGGAGGAGAGCGGGCTGCTCGTGGGGGGGATCGATGGGGGGATGATGGACAAGCTCATGGAAAGGACCTCCCCAGCGCTTCGAGGGGGCTCGAGGCACTGCGCGCGCATGGGTCATCCGGATGGCAGGTGGCGATCACGCTCGCGTGGTAGCCAGGCCCTGCTGTCCGTTCTGACGAATCTAGTAATAGGACACGAGTGCGCTAGCTGCATTTGTGAATGGTAAACGAGGGGTTGGGAGCGCGTTCCGAAATGCCGCGTTCGATGCGGGATCGTGCAGGTCCCCCCTTGGTTGACTGCGGGCACGATCCGCTCATGGCCGCTGACACAACCGCTTTTTTCATCGCGGCGAGGCCGATGTTCACAAAACCCTTGTTTCAGTGCTGCCAGATCCGACTACGGCCGCTGACATAACCGCTTTTTTGCACGCTTCGCGGGACGACTTTCTGAAAGGACTGTTTCACGGCTCTCGGACGCATGTCCGAGCGGAACATGAGTGGAAAATCTCCCGGAATTTGATGGGCGGCGAGATGGGCACTCCGATCGGTCGAGGCGTGGATGCGCCCACCCTCAAATTTCAGTTGCGCAAGTCACTGTGGCGGTGCATTTTCCACGACCAGCAGGGGCCCGATTCTCTGGCCGACGGGGGGAAAATCGATAGAAAACCCACTTCAAGGATCAAGATCTCGGATCGCGGCCCTTGAAAACTAGGGGTCGGACTCCGGATCGAGCCGCTCATGCAACCGCTTTTCTGCTCGTCCCCCATGGCAACCATGCCCGTTCGGAGCCCATCCGCACTGGCCGGTTGTCGGGAACGTCCTCCGGGGCATGTTTCACGGGGTGCTACCGCACTAAAGTTTGCCCGAGGTGCGCCAGAGCTCTCGCATCGCGATCCGAAATCGACGTGCAGGATAGGGAAATCCCAAGACGACGCCCTTGTTTTGTAGGGGGTTTGTCGGCGATGAGCCGCAGAATCGATCCGCTTTTCTCCCGGCGAGAGGGGGTGGCTAAAATTGATCCACCCCAAGAGGCCCTCCAACCCCCCTCCAACCCCCCTCCAACGCCCCTCGAGCGACCGCAAAGGTGATTGCGCAAACCGATCTGTGCCACATGCGGTACTTTCGAGCACGAGCAACTCCGGCGAGCCACTCGGCACCAGTGGAAAATCAAGCGGCTTTGACCGGATCCGAGCGGCTTTCGGCAATGTGGTGCCCGGACGAACTCGCATGCGGCAGCGTGTAGCGTGAACGGAACGTCGGCGATGCTGCGTCATAACTCTGACTCCGCCACCAGCACGGAGGCGGCATTCATCCCTGTACAGCCCGGCGGCAAATCGAGATTCCGACAAATTCTCCTGGCGCGATACGAAGCCGGTGTTCATAGTGCACCGTTAGGACCATTCTATGTACTACCCCGGGAACCACGCGCCAGACGGCGTGGAGGTGCCTGGAGGTTTGCAGGCTCCAAGTCCATCTGAAGCAAGCCTCGGGCACGTCCATTCCGCTGCGGTATATCGAGCACTGCCACCGCTCCAGCCTAGCTGGCAATGGGCCTACTCTGCGCAGGGCTACTGGGTCGCCGTGCCAATCGCGGCGCCGCCTCCGGCGCCCGCTCCAGCGCCAGCCACGCAAGCCGTCGCGGCTCCGCAAGCCGCTCCGCCTGCGCAGAAGCCCGATCTCGATGCTGCGCTGGCGAAGCTGTTAAAGAGGCCCGTCGTGCCCATGGCGATCGCCCTCGTCGCTGTCTGCATCGATTCGCTCGACGTCCTGGAGGTCGGGCTCGCGCTCGATGCGCTGCATGCAGGATCGACCTCCTTGCCGAGGGGTCTGATCGACCCGCCGAGGCACGACCGCATCACGCGGAGCCTGGCGGATGCTGACTGGCGCGAGGATGCCCGCGCGTTGCTCGAGGAGCCGGCGGTGATCGATGCTGCCCAGGCCTTCGTCGACGGCTGTCATCGGGTCGTGGGCTCTCGCGCGCCCGATTCGATGCTCGATCCGTCATGGC
>JANMGF010000829.1:0-2826 GCA_031374535.1 Polyangium sp. (in: bacteria) | reverse complement strand
ACGAGCTCGCCCTTCGGCTCGTGTGGAACCTCGTCGTCCACCCGCCTTCCGATCACGTCTTCTCCGACATGGCGGGGTACTTCGAGCGCTCGACGGCCCTGCTCGACGCCCCGCTCCGCAAAGATCCCTCCGCCGTGCTTTTCCCGTACGGCACCCACGTCCTCCTCGGCCTCGCTCGATGGGTGTTTGGCCGGGATAACCACGCCGCGCTCGGCGTCCTCCTCGCGGTGCTCGGCGCCTCGCTCGTGCCGCTCGTCTCTCTTCTCACGGAGCGGCTCGGTCGTGGCCGGATTGCGCCGTCCGTCGCCGCGCTCCTCGCGTGCTTCTATTACCCGTGGATCTCGCTCGGCGGATACTTCCTGAGCGAGCTGCCGTTCACGGTCTGCGTCACGGCCACGGCGCTCTTCTCGCTCCGCCTCGCCGATACGGGTCGCCGCCGCGACGCTCTTCTCTTCGGCGTTTCGCTCGCGCTCGGCGCCACGTTCCGCCCGCAAATCCTGCTCTCGCTCCCCTTGCTTTTCCTCGTCTGGCTCGCGCGTCGCCGCGCCTTGCCTCGCATCCGCCCGGTCCACTTCACGCGCGCGCTCGTGCCCGTCCTCCTCGTGCTCGCCCTCTCTACCGCGCGTTTTCATCACCACACGGGCAAGCTCGGCCTGGTCTCCGCGAACGGGCCTCTCAACTTCGCCTTCGGTCGTTGCCACGCCGTCGACATCGAGGCGCGCGCGCGCGGGGGCTACTACGCGTCGTTCGGGCCGCCGCCCATGGGGTACCTCGCCTCCCGCGAGACGAGATACCCCGACGCGTTCGTCCGTCTGGATCCCGCGTTTGGCACGAGGCTCTCGGTGAAGGGCACGATGTGGAATCCGGCGCCGTTCGAGGCCCTCGCGCGGATGTGCGTCGCGAAGACCGGGCTCGCCCGCCAGGCGCGGTACGTCCTCGGCCATGTCGTGATGCTCTGGGCTTACAATACCGTCTGGCCCGACTCGGGGTCCTCCACGTATCTGCGCCCCATGCGGCGCGCGCTCGACCTGCACAACGCTCTTCTTTTGCCGCCGCTGCTCGTGGCCCTCGCCGCGTCGATCCGGCGCCACCACGCGCGACACGCCTTGCTCGCAGCGCACCTTGTCGCGCTCGTCCTCATGGCCATGATTTACTTTGGTGATGTACGGTATCGTGTGCCCTACGACGGAATCGTGATCGCCCTCGCGTTCGATGGCTTCGCGCGTGTCTTCGGCTGGGTGCGTGGCTTCTTGCCGAGGCGGATCCGCGTTTGACCGCGCCGCTGTGCGTCATGACCGATACAATCTTCACCCGGGGCCGCACCTTGGTGTACCGTGCCAGACGTGCGACGATCCGGACCTGCATTCGGGCTGCGGAAGAGCCGTGTTCACGGCGTCCCGCTGGCCCTCCTCGCCGCGGCGCTCTGTGCCTCCCCGTCTCTCGCGGCAGCGCAAACCGAGCCCACCGCCGACCCGAAGCCCCCCACCTCGGAAGGAGCGCCTCCGGCCGAGGCCGCGCCCCCGCCGGACGAAGCGGGCAAACTGCCGCAACCACCCGCGGCGCCCGCCGACGTGGAACCACAAAGGCGCCCCGACGCGGGGGACGTCAAGCCGGCCGCGCCCGAGCCCGCGCCCGAGCCAGAAAAACCGGCAGCGCCCCTGCCCGAGACCGGGTTTTTCCTGGGCACCTACGGCCGCGCGGTATCGGCCACCGATTTCAGGAAGCGCCCCGGCCGCGACGCCGACATCGTCGCCCGGGGCTCGCGCCTTGATGAATCGCCTTACGTCGAGATCGACGTCCAGCGCCAGGATTACTGGAAATCCACCGGCGCGACGACCCGCGCGGTGATCACGCTCGGCACGTCGGCCCCGATGTTTCATTACAATGCGGACTTCACGATCCGCATGGCCGTCCGGAACCTGTTCCTCCAGGCCAACAACATCGGCACGAAGGGCCTCTCGGCCTGGGTCGGCTCGCGCATGTACCGCGGCGACGACTCCTACCTCCTCGATTTCTGGCCCCTCGACAACCTGAACACGATGGGCGGCGGCCTGCGCTACGATTTCGCCAATGGTCGCACCTTCGTCGCCTGGCACGCCGGCCTCAACCAACCGAACACCGGGTTTTTCCGACAAACCGTCACGCGCACGCCGGCCTTGAACCAGGTCGGCGCGGCGAACGTGAACATCCTCGACCGGCAAAAGTTCATCACGAGCCTCAAGGCGAGCCACGTCCTTCCCGTCGGCGAAAAGGGCGGCGTCAAGGCCGTCTTTTACGGCGAGCTCCACGACATCCCCTCGGGCCAACGCGAGACCGAGGTGCGCGGCACCTACGAGAGCGTGCCCAGCGATTTCGGCTTCGTCGTCGGCGGCCAGCTCGGCGCATTCACGGGGCGGGACGCCTCGCACGTGAACCTGTTTGTCCGGTATGCGGGCGGCGCCGCGGCGTATGGCGAGTTCGGCACGCCCTTCCAGCTCGCGCCGGACCGCACCTCGGCGGGTGCGCGCGAGCTCTGGATCACGGCGAGCGGCAACTGGGAGACGGGCCCGCTCGGGCTCATGGCGGCCGCGTATTTCCGGAGCTTCCGCGACGCGAGCCCCGGCCTGAATTTCCAGGACGTCGACGAGGGCATCCTCCTCGCCCGCCCGCATTTGTTCCTCTCGGAATGGGGCGGCATCGCCACCGAGATCTCCTACCAGGCGCAGCAGCGCGGCGTACGATACCAGCCGCCGACCGTGCCGGGCCAGGTCATCGCGCCGCCTACGAGTGATCCGGCCATGGGTGGCCTTTTCCGGATCGGCCTCATTCCTTTCCTGAGCCCCGCGG
>JANMGF010000826.1:0-2493 GCA_031374535.1 Polyangium sp. (in: bacteria) | reverse complement strand
GTCTCGTTCCTGCAGTCGAACCACGAGGGTGATCTCGTCACGGCCATCGGCCGCGCTGCGGAGGATGGTTTCCACGGCGTCGTGATGAACGGCGCCGGACTCACCCACACCTCGGTCGTGCTTCACGACGCCATCCGCGCGAGTGGCCTGCCCGTCGTCGAGGTGCACATCACGAACACCGCGGCGCGTGAGCCTTTCCGCCATCACTCGATCACGGCCGGCGCGTGCCTCGGGACCGTCGCGGGCTTCGGCCCTGCGTCGTACGTGCTCGGCTTGCTGGGGCTCGTGTACCACTTGCAGCACCGCGGCCGCTGACCTTCGCTCGCCCGTCCGTCATGGTCGGGGCGGCCTCGAATCTGCTTCCTTTTTGCCATCCTTCCGCTAGAAAGCACCCCGGCTCAGGTGGTCTCCTTGCCATGAAGGCGGGCCACGGATCGGCCATCGGGCGCGACGGCCACGAGAAGGGCGCGCCGGGAACGGATGGGCATGAACATCGACCTCAAGCAGCTCCGGACGCTGCTTCGCCTCCTCGAGAAGCGCAACGTGACCGAGTTCGAGTTCGAGGACGAACACGTGCGCGTCCGGCTCGCGCGCGGCACGAGCGGAATACGCGTCGTCACCCACGAGGAGCGCCCAGAGCTCATCGTCGGGCCCGTCGCAACCAGTCGCCCCGCCGAGGCCCCGAAGGCCGAGAGCGAGGAGCTCGTCGACTACGTCACCTCGCCGTTTGTCGGCACATTTTATCGCTTCCCTTCCCCGGACGCGCCGGCCTTCGTCGAGGTCGGCAGCATCGTTCGGGAAGGACAAACGCTCTGCATCGTGGAGGCGATGAAGCTGATGAACGAGATCGAAGCCGAGAAGGGCGGCACGATCCTCGAGGTCCTCGTCGAGAACGGCAAGCCCGTGGAGTTCGGGCAGAAGCTCTTCAAAGTGAAGCGGGCGTGACGGCCTGGGCAGAGAGGTAGGCGCCTTGTTCGGCAAGATCCTCATCGCCAACCGCGGCGAGATCGCGATGCGCGTGGTTCGCGCGTGCCGCATCCTCGGCATTCGCACGGTGGCCATCCATTCGGACGTCGACGCGAGCGCGCCACACGTGCGTTTCGCCGACGAGGCCGTGTGCGTGGGCCCGGCCGATCCGCGGCGGAGTTACCTCAACATCCCGCAGATCATCGCCGCGGCCGAGATCACCGGCGCCGACGCGATCCACCCGGGGTACGGGTTTCTCTCGGAGAACGCGGAGTTCGCCGAGCTTTGCCGTCGTTGCGGCCTGACCTTCATCGGCCCCACGCCGGACGCGATGCGCCTCTGGGGCGACAAGGTGCGTGCGCGGGAAGCTGCAAAGAAGTTTGGCCTGCCGCTCCTTCCCGGCACGACGGTTTTGCGTGACGCCGAGGACGCCGCGACGCAGGCCGCGCAAGTCGGGTACCCCGTGATCCTCAAGGCGGCGGGCGGCGGCGGCGGGCGCGGCATGCGTGTCGTGCGTGACGACTCCGAGGTGCGCCGCGCGTACGAGACCGCGACGACCGAGGCGCAGGCGGGCTTCAAGAACCCGGACGTCTACCTCGAGAAGTTCGTCGAGGAGCCGCGGCACATCGAGCTTCAGGTCCTCGGCGACGGCCACGGCCACGTCTTCACGCTCGGCGAGCGCGAGTGCACCTTGCAGCGCCGGCACCAGAAGATCGTGGAGGAGGCGCCGAGCACGGTCCTGACGCCCGAGCAGCGCGCGGACCTCTCCGACGCGTGCAGCCGCGCGCTCGCGGAGACGGGCTACACCTCGCTCGGCACGCTCGAGTTCCTCATGGATGAGCGGGGAAATCTCTACTTCATGGAGATGAACACGCGCGTGCAGGTCGAGCACCCAGTCACGGAGCTGGTGACGGGCATCGATCTCGTGGAGAACCAGATCCGCGCCGCCGCAGGGCAGGCGCTCGATCTGCCGAGCGGGCGCTCCCTCGCCCTCCGCGGGCACGCGATCGAGTGCCGGATCAACGCGGAGGATCCGCACACCTTCGTCCCCTGGCCCGGCCTGATCACGGAGTACCTCCCGCCCGGCGGCGGCGGCGTGCGCGTCGAGTCCGGCGTCTACGGGGGATTTCGGGTACCCAACAACTACGATCCCTTGCTCGCCAAGGTCATCACCCACGGCGCGACGCGCGCCGAGGCGATCGCCCGCATGCGCGCGGCCCTCGACGAGTTCGTCATCGGCGGCGTCCGCACGAACATCCCGCTCCACCAGGCGCTCCTGCGGGATCCGGACGTGGTCCGAGGGAAGATGTCCACACGTACGATCGAACGATTTCGTTTCTGAAAAACGCGTGGAGGGCGGAGCCCCGGGAACGAAGAAACGGGTGAGACAGGCGTGAGCGAAACTCGGCGTGCACTCTTCTTTCCTTCGGGTGGCTCCCCCATATTTGATCGCTAAAGAAGCAGTCACGACAGGAATGCGGGTGATGCAAGACGGTCTGCAAGTCGACTTCTCCTCCTGGGTGAACG
>JANMGF010000819.1:0-1273 GCA_031374535.1 Polyangium sp. (in: bacteria) | reverse complement strand
TCCATCCGCGGCTGACCGGTGAAGAGGTGCAGTTCCTCACCGAAGATGCCCGACCAGACCTTCTGATTTCACCTTTCACGTTAAGCGACAAGCCCTCGAATCATCAAACCTTTCGGCGTGTGGTTCCCGATCCGTCCGTGCCCCTCGCCATCCTCTACACCTCGGGCACGACGGGCCGCCCCAAGGGCGCTGTCCTCTCGCGCGGAGCCTTCGCCGCGAGCGCCGAGGCCAGCGCCGCGAACCTCGGCTGGACCCCCGACGACCGCTGGCTCGTCTGCATGCCCCTCGCCCACGTCGGTGGCCTCTCCATTTTGACGCGGTGCATCGCGGCCCGCAGGCCCATCGTGCTCGAACCTCGCTTCGACCCCGACGCCGTCCTCCACGCCATCCGCCGCGAGCGCGCGACCCTCCTCTCCGTCGTGCCCACCATGCTCCGCGCCCTGCTCGACGCCGACCGTGGAGGAGTCCTGCCCGACCTCCGCCTCGTCCTCGTCGGCGGCGCCGCCGCGCCCCCCGCGCTCCTCGAAGAAGCCGCCGCGCGCCGCGTCCTCGCCCTCACGACCTACGGCCTCACCGAAGCCTGCTCCCAGGTGACCTGCCAGCCCATGAGGCCCGCAGGAACGACCGAGCCAGGATCTGGAAAAATACTCCCGGGTGTTGAATTTCGTACGGTACTCGACAACGGCACCGTCGCCCTTCCCGGCGAGGTTGGCCGTATTCAGGTACGTGGGCCCACGCTCATGAGCGGATACCTCGCCGGACCGGGTGAGCCCCTCCGCAGTGCACTCACCCCGGACGGATTTTTCGACACCGGCGACCTCGGCGCCCTCGACGAACACGGCCGCCTCTTCGTCCACGCCCGCCGCACCGACCTCGTCGTCACGGGCGGCGAGAACGTCTACCCCGCCGAGGTCGAGCTCGCCCTCGAAGCCCTCCCCGGGGTCACGCGCGCCGTGGTCTTCGGGGTACCTGACGAACGCTGGGGACAGATCGTCGCCGCGGGCCTGGTCCTCGCGCCCCCCGAGCCGCTCGACCCCGCCCGCGCTGCCGTCCTCGTGGCCGAAGCGTCCATGCGCCTCGCGCCCCACAAGCGCCCGCGCCTCGTCGCCGCTGCCGCCGCCTTGCCCTTCACGGCCGCCGGCAAGCTCGACCGCGCCCGCGCCATCCTCGAGCTCACCCCGCGGCTCGCACCTGTCCCCCGCCGGCCGTGAACGCCGCCACGACGTCCTCCGGGAGCTGGAGCACGACCCCCCGTTCGTCGGCACGCGCGCGC
>JANMGF010000799.1:0-6557 GCA_031374535.1 Polyangium sp. (in: bacteria) | reverse complement strand
CGCTTGATGAGCTCGAGCAGGCGCATGTAATCGGGCTGGTTGGCCGTGATGACGAGCGAATTGGTGCGGTCGTCGGCGAGGATACGCGCGCCGGGGCCGCCCCCGCCCGCGCCGCCCTTGCCGCCGCCCTTGCCGCCGGCGCCCGGCTTGAGATCGAGGATCTCGTTGAGCTTCATGGCGACGTCGTTCGCCCCGGCATAATGCACGGGCTCGAACCAGATCTGATCGCCCGCGCCGCCGACGTCGATATCCTCGAGGATACGGATCATGCGCTGCACGTTCGAGCCGGTGTCCGTCATGATGACGAGATTGCCGGGCGGATAGACGGTGATGTCGCCCTCCTTCGATTTGAACTTGCCGAGGACGTTGGCGGCCTCGTTCGGGTCGACGTTCGACACGCGATAAAGGCGGGTGAGGAATCGATCCTCGGCAGGGACGGCGGTGCCCGCGCCATAGACGGGGGTCGTCTGCTGGACGACGCCGGGGGTCTCGACGATCTTGAGGAAACGTCCGTGCGGGATGACGGTGAGGCCGTTCGTCTCGAGGATCGAGAGGAATGCGCTGTACGCCTCCTGGACCGTGACCTTGTCCGGCGAATATACCGTGGCCTTGATCTGGCGGAGCTTGCCGCCATAGATGAAGCGCCGGCCGGTGATGTTGCTGATGGCCTTGACGAGCTCGTTGAGGTCGGCCTCCTCGAGATTGAAGGAGACCGTGAAATTGCCGCCCTTCGGCTTGAAATCGATCTCCTTCGGGCCCTGCTTGACGCCGGCCATGGGATCTTCACCGACGACGGGCGCAGGGCCAAACGGCGCGGCCGCGCGCGGGGGCGGGCCCGGAGGGAAGCCGGGAGGAGCATTGGCAGCGCCGGCGGGCGAACCAGGAGGCGGGGCGATTTGCGGACGCGCGCCGGGGGTCTTCAAGACGGGGGCGCCGCGAGGCGGCGTATTCTGCGCGGACGCGGCCGTGGGCAGGGAGGCGCAAAGCAGCGCCGCGAGCGTCAAAGATCGCCGGCCAAACCTTCCCAAGCGAGAGCTTCCGTAAGGCGTGTTCATGATCCTCGAGTTCGGTGGGCCATTCATTCGGGATAAGTTCGTCATCACGGCGTCGCTTCGGCGGGCGCTTCTTCAGGAGGAGACGACGCCGATTTGCGCTTCGGACGCGGGATCTTGCTGGTCGGTTTGCCCGGCGTGGCAGCGGTGACCTCGGCCGGTTTGTCCTCGTTCTCCTCGGTCGCGCCGCCGCGCGTGGGCAGGACTGATTTCGCGATCCACACGACGAGCACGCTGGCGAGGGCGACGAAGCCAATCGAGCCGACGACGAACGTACCCACGTAGAGCAGCGTCCGCTGGAGCAGGGTCCCCTCGTTGAATGCAGGCAGCTTGAGCTTCGACATCCCTCGGTCTCCCGTCTCGGTGCCGTTCGTCGTTCTGGAACCGTTCGTCCCGGTCATTTGATGTTGAAATCGATCGTCATCGGCTTGCCGCGACGATTGATGCTCACCTGGAGCTTGTCGGCGCTCCGGAGCCGAGCGTATGCCTCGAGCGCTTTCTGCGGGTCGGCCATCTCGAATCCATTGATGGCCTGGAGGCGGTCGCCATTCTCGAGACCCAGTGTACCGAGCAACGACTCCGGGCGCACGCCGAAGAGCCGGATCCCGACCACCTTGTCGCCCTCTTTTTCAGGCACGATGCGCGCAGAACGCATGAGCTCGGCCTGGTTTTCGAGGATCTGATCGACGACGGAACGCTCGACGTCGAACTGGTTCTCGCTGACCTTGTGAATCTTGTCCGCGATGTCCTTCGGAACGGCCTTGCCCTTGCCCTTCGGCGCTTTCGTGGTCTCGGGCGCGGCAGAAGGCGCGGCCGCGATCTTCTGCGGAACCTCGCCGTGCACCTGCATCTGGCAACGCGAGCTGCCATTCAGGAGCCACACGCGATCCCAGCCGATCCAGAACACCTGATGCCCCGAGACGTCGTCGCCGCGCCGCCGGAGCGTCGATTTGCCGTCCGAGCCCGCGATCGCAGCGAAGGACCAATCTGGATCGTCCGATTGCGTGATCAAAAGGACCTTCGCGACGTCGCAGACGGGATCGTTATAAGGATCGCTGTTGTCGGGCGCAGGGGCGTCCGCGGCCTGCGGGAGCTCGACGGGCTTTCCATCGAGCGGGCCGGTGAGGGAGTCGAACGGGTTTCGCCCCAGAATCGGGCCGGCGTTCACCGAGCGCTCCTGCCCGGAAGCCCCCTGCGGCACGCCACCCTTGGGCGGCGGCGGAGGCGGCGGCATCGACGACGGATCGAGCAGCACGCTGCCCGCGACGAGCTCACCCATTCCGGACGCCTGAAAATAGGCGGCGGAGGCGATCATCAAGCAGAGGATCGCGGGGAAGTAGCGCTTCAGGATCGCGTCGAGTCCCATGAGCAGAGCTCCGTGAAAGCGAGAGGCGTGCCAGGTTCAGATCCTAGCGCTTCCCGCGCCCTTTCGCGCGCAGGAAGGCCACGATCGACAAGGTGGCGAAGGGGGAAGGGTGGGGGCGGCGAGGACTGCCAAAGTGACAACCGGATTTTCGAACCTCCGAGGAGGCGAAGTGTTTCCCGTCCTCACGCCTCGATCTCGCCGAGCTTGCGATAGATGGTGCGGGTGGAGATGCCGAGGAGCTGGGCGGCGACGGATTTGTCGCCGTGGGCGTAACGCAGCGTCTCCCGGATGAGGCGGCGCTCCACCTCGTCGAGCGGGGTGCCGACCGAGAAGGTGATCGTCTCGGGGGCCGCGGCCTGGCTCTCGCGGATCGACTCGGGCAGATCCTCGATGGAGAGCTTCTCGCTGCGACAGAGGACCGCGGCGCGCTCGATCACGTTCTCCAGCTCGCGGACGTTGCCCGGGAAGGAGTAGTCGAGGAGGCGCGCGATGACCTCCCGCGGGGCCTCGAGCCGGACGCGGTTGTTTTTGGCGCAGTAAACGCCGAGGAAATGGTCGACGAGAAGCGGGATGTCCTCCCGGCGCGCCCGGAGCGGAGGGACCGTGATGGCGATGACGTTCAGGCGATAAAAGAGATCCTCGCGGAAACGGCCAGCGGCGATCTCGGCGCGAAGGTCCTTGTTCGTGGCGGCGACGATGCGGACGTCGGCGCGGACGGTATCGCCGCCGATCGGCTCGTATTCGTTTTCTTGCAGGACGCGGAGGAGCTTGACCTGGACGGAGGGGCTGAGCTCCCCGATCTCGTCGAGGAAAAGGGTGCCGCCGGCCGCTTTGGCAAAACGGCCCTCGCGACGGGCAAAAGCGCCGGTGAAAGCGCCGCGCTCGTGGCCGAAGAGCTCGGCCTCGAGGATGGTCTCGGGGATGGCGGAGCAATTGACCGCGACGAAAGGGCCGTGGCGGCGAGAGCTGTGATCGTGGATGAATCGCGCGACGAGCTCCTTGCCGGTGCCACTTTCGCCGAGGACGAGCACGGTGGCGGAGGAAGGCGCGGCCTGGGTGGCGACGTCGAGGACACGCCGAAGTGCAGGGCTCGAGCCGATGATCTCGCGCTTGGAGAGGAGCTTGATCTCCTGGCGGAGGGAGCGGTTTTCGGCGACGAGGGAGCGGCGCTCGGCGGCTTTGCGGACGCTCTTGATGATCGTCATCCGCTTGAGCGGCTTTTCCACGAAGTCGTAGGCGCCCTCGCGCATGGCCTGGACGGCCGTCTCGACGGTGCCGTACGCCGTCATGAGGACACACTCGGTGTCAGGGGCGAGTTGCTTGATCGCGCGGAGAAGCTCGATGCCGCTGGTGCCGGGCATCATGAGGTCGGTGAGGACGACCTCGACGCGGTGGCCACGGAGAAGGTCGAGCGCAGCGCGGGCCGAGGATGCCGTGAGCACCCGCATGCCGTCGCGCTGGAAGATCTTCTCGATGGAAGCAAGGTTACTGGGCTCGTCGTCCACCACGAGCACGGTGGGCGCGTCGGCCCCCGCCTTCGCCTCGGGGGGCGCGGGCGTCGAGGATCCTGACAGCTCGTCAACCATGGCGACAACATGTCACACGGCTGGGCCGGGTGTCCACATTGTCTGACTGTTCGTCAACTTGGCAAGAGCGAGGTGTGTGGGATCAGGGGATGGGACAAGGAGACCCGGGCGCCAGGAGGTCGGTTTGCCATCTCGTCAGCGGATCAACTTGGAGAGCTTCTTGAACGAATCCGTCCCGGCGCGCCCGAGCCAGTCGAAGACGACGGTTTCCATGGTGGTGATCGTGGCGCCCGCGGCGCGGCAGAGGTCGAGGCCGACGGCGCGGTGATCGTCGCGGCGCGAGGCGACGCCGTCCGCGACGACGTGCACGCTGGTGCCACGCGTGACGAGCTCGCGCACGGTCTGCATCACGCAGACATGCGTCTCCATGCCGAGCACGACGGCAGAGCGTGGCGAGCCGATCGTGGCCCATGCGCGGCCGAAGGCGACGTCGTCGCACGCAGAGAAGTCGAGCTTCTCGACGACCGGGGCGTTCATCGCGCGGAGCTTGTCGCCGAGGGGCGCGATCGTGCGGCCGAGGCCGGCGGGGTATTGCTCGGTGGCGAGCACGCAGGCGCCGAGCAGATCGGCGGCTTCGAGGAGCACCGTCGCCGCGCGGACGAGATCGTTCATGCGGTCTTGGGGCATGGCCGCGGCGAGTTTGTCCTGCACGTCGACGACGAGCACCACGCTCGCCTTGGGATCGAGCCGTCGCATCGGTTTGTCCTCCGTCAGAGCGGTCCTTCCGAGTTCAGCGTGAGAGCCGGAAGCTCTTCAAAAATTTGAGGAGGTCACTGCGCGCGTCGAAGCGCAGGAGCGCGCGCGCGACGACGGCGCCTTTGGGGTCCGCGGGGTTTGGGGCAGAGGACGCCGAAGGCGATCCGGAGCCCCGAGCGCAAAAGATCTCGCCAGGCAGGACCGTCATCGACTCGGCGAGCTCACGGACGGAGACGGTTTTTTGTCCTTCGAAGACGTATGGTTTGTCGTCGTCGCCCTGGAAATGGAACGCGTAGGGGAGCGTGCCCGTGCGGAGCAAGTCCATGCCGAGGGTGCCGCGCAGGTATCGATGATCGGCGAGGCCGGGGGCGTCGATCGCGCCTTCGATCTCGACCACGGGGCGGCGGAGGAAGCGGAGGAGCGGCGCGCTGCGGGCGCGGATCGTGAACGAGAGAGGTCGCTCGACGTGCGGCTCGTCCACGCGGTGGTAGCTGCCGACCATCGTCTCGCGAAACTCGAAGCCACTCACGGCTCGTTGCCCTCGGCAGGCTTCGGTTTTGCTGCGGGGAGCGGTGGGCCCGACGTCTTTTCGTCAAAGTCGTTGGGGGGCAAAACGAGTCGCTCGAGCCTCTGGCCCGTCACGAGCGACTCGACGAGGGCAGGGACGTCCTCGAGCGTCACGCGACCGTAGAAGTGGCCGTCGGGCTCGACGGCGATCACCGGGCCGGCCCAGCAGACGTCGAGGCAACTCGAGGTGCACGCGCGGACCTCGGTTTTCGCGAGTCCGCGGGCCTGAAGCTCGGTCTTGAGGGCGGCATGGATCTCGACGGCGCCGCGCGCCGCGCAAGAGCCCTTGGGCGTGCCGTCGGGGCGACGGTTCACGCAGACGAAGAGGTAACGCTTGCGCTGGGGCACGAGACGAGCCTTACGCCGTGGCTCGCGGCGGTCAAGTCAGGGGGGTGTCACGAGGATGGCCAGGCCGTAGTAGCTCGGATCCGAGGCGCGGCCGCCGGCCGTGACGCGCACGAAGTACATGCCGGCCGCGAGGTTCGTCGCCTTGACGAGCGAGCAGTAGCCAAACGCGTCGTCGTTCTTGGCGAGCTCCTGGCCGTCGGCGTCGAAGACCGTGAGGATCGTGTCGAGCGTGCTCATCATGCAGCCGCCGAGGCCGGCGTCGTTGGTCTGCGCGGTGATCGTGGAGCCAGCCGTCGCGACCTGGACGGAGACGTAGTCGGCATCCGCGACCGGCGAGAGGACGGCCTGCCAGGCGCTCGTGTACGCGTTCGCGGCCGCGATCGTGTTGTTCGGTTCGGACTCTCCGATCTCGAGCTTGCACGTGGGGCTACAGCCGTCGCCCGCGGTCACGCCGCCGTCGTCGCATTGTTCGCCGGGGGTGAGCACGTTGTCGCCGCACGTGTTGGTGACGATGTCGATCGCGAGGCGGTAGGGGAACGTCGACGCGGGGGCGACGGGGGAGGCCGTGATACGCGCGTAGTGCTTGCCCGGGTCGACGAGCGCGACGACGGCGCGCGAGCAGAAGCCCTGTCCGCCGTCGTCGTCGTTCGCGAGCACGGTCGTGCCGTCCGGGGCGAGGATCTCGACGACCGTATCGAGCGAGGACTTCGCGCAAGCGCCGTCGCCCGTGTCGCGTGTCTCGACGACGAGGCTCGCGCTCGCGGCGATCTCGAATGAGAAGACGTCGACGTCGCCTTGCGGCGTGATCTGCGCGCCCCACGGCGAGCTCCACGCGTTGGACTCGGGCGTCGTGCCGTTCGGCTCGACCTCGCTCGTGACGAGCTTGCAATTGGCGTCGCAGAGGTCTGCGCCGGCGGGGTTTCCGTCGTCGCACTCCTCGCC
>JANMGF010000797.1:0-3206 GCA_031374535.1 Polyangium sp. (in: bacteria) | reverse complement strand
TCGTGCCGCCCGCCGGGATGGACATGAGCATCTTGGTGACGTCGGCCGGGTGGTCCGCCGGGTTGTTCAGGATCTCGGCGAGCTGCTCGTAATCACAGACGCCCGCCGCGCCGATCGCCTGGCACATCTTCGTGCCGGCCTCGTAGCCGAGGCTGCCCATGTAGCTCCACTGCGACTCCTGCGGCGCCGCCGTGAAGCCCGAGAAAATGAGCTTGCCCAGGCAGGGATCGACCGGGACGTCGGGGCCGGCGTCGTTCGGGATCTGGCAGTCGTTCGGGCACATGTCGCCGACCTCGTTCTGGCCGTCGTCGCAGTCCTCGCCCGCCTGGACGATCTTGTCGCCGCAGAACGGGTTCTTGCACTTGTCCGAGCACGCGTCGTCGGCGATGCAGTTGCCGTCGTCGCAATCCTCGCCCGGATCGACCGTGCCGTTGCCGCAGACGATGGCCGTCGAGCCGCCTTCCACGCACGTCACGGGCCCGCCGCCGCCGTTGCCGCCGCTGCCGCTGCCGCAATCACACGCGCCATAACCATTGCCAGTCGCGATACAGCTCTGGACGCCCTCGAGCCCGCCTCCGCACACGCACGCGGCGGTCGAACCGGGAATGCAGCCGCCGGGGCCGCTCGAGCCCGCGTTGTTGCTGTCGCCACCGCTGCAGGCCTGCGCGAAGAATGCGGCCATGCCGAGCGCAGTCAACGGAACGAGAATCGACTTGATGAAGTTATAACGCATGCTCCACTCCCGGTGCTATTCCAAACGATTCGACGACGCGACGGACCAACAACCCATTTTAAGCGAAGATGCTTCAGTGGGTCAACACATAATTTCGCTCAATCCCGACTCCCACGGCCCTGCGGGAGGGATCCGCGGGATGCGAAATGGACGTCGCACCGCAATCAGAGCTTGAACATCGCCATCGCGGTCTCGCCGCTCTTGATGGCCACGCTCCGCGATTTCGTCGCGCCGCTCGATGGCTTGCAGCTCACCGAATAGGTGCCGGCCGCGAGCGAGAGCTTCAGCGTCGAGGTCGTCCCCTTGGAAGCGCCGTTCACCGAAAATGCACACGTGCCGCCCACCGCGACCGCGACGAGCGTGCCGTTGCCGCCGCCGGAGGGCGCAGGGGTCGTCGCCGTCGGAGGCGCCTTTGTGGTGCTCGTCGTCGTGGGCGTCGAGGTGGGCTTCGGGGTGGTGCCACCACTTTGCGTCGTGCCCACAGGCGGCGCGCTCCCACCCCCGGTGGTGCCCGCGGGCGGCTTGCCCCCATTGGGATCTCCGGCCGGCGGCGTGTTCGCCGCGACAGGCTCGCTCGTGGGCGGAGGTGCCGTGTCGGTGGGCGCGGTCTCGGTCGGTGCCGGAGCGCCGGTCGTCGGGGGCGGCGCGACGGCCACGGGACCTCCGCTGTCCGCGGTCGTCCCCTCCCCGCCCTTTTTGTCGCCGCCGACGAGCAAAAGCACGAGGAGCACGGGCACGAGCACCGCCGCGGCCGCGAGCCCTCCAACGAGCATGCGCCGATCACGCTTCGGCGCAAACGGGTTTGGCTCGGACGCCCCCATCGCGCCCGTGCCCGGCGGCGCCGCATCCCCGCGTCCCGCCGACCACGAGGCGGAGGGTTGCGGCGATCGCGGGCCCGGATCCGCGAGGCCCGAAGGCCCGAGCACGGATGGAGGTGGCGACATCCCGCTCGCCGCGCCCCCGAAGACGGGGCCTCCTCCGGCTCCGGCGTTGCCCGGGAAAGGCACGGTCCCCGGCTTCTTGGGCGGTCCGTCCTGCGATGGCCCCGGCGGCTGCGGGACGAAATCGCCGGCGAGGAACATCGTGCGCTCCATCTCGCCGATCGCCTGCGACGAACTCACGATCCGCGTGACCGACTCCTCATCGTCGATCACCGGCTGGCTCCCCGCCGCAGCGCGCGGCGGCGCCGGCATCGGCAAGGGCGGGGGCGGCACGGAGCCGGTCTTCTTGCGTTGCTTGGCCGCGTGCGTGATCGCGCCGATGCGATCGATGATCACCTGGCCCTCGGCCGTCACGTAGGGCCGCAGCGCGTGGGCCAGGCCGTGCACGTTGGCGAAGCGGCCGTCGACGTCCTTGGCCATCGCCCAGCCGAGGATCTGCTCGATCTCGGCCGGTACATCGCGCCGAACCTGGGTGACGGGCCGCGGCTCCTCCTTCGTGATCCCCAGCATCAGCATCGCCATCTCGCCCTCGAAGGGCGCGCGCGCCGTGAGCAGGAAATAGAGGATCGCGCCGAGCGACCACACGTCCGCCCGCACGTCGATGGTCTTCGCCTTGCGGATGATCTCCGGCGAGGAATAGGCCGAGATGCCGATCATGGTCGTGGCCGTCATCTCGCCCGCCATGGGCGCGGCCACGTCGCGCATGAGCTTCGCGGTCCCGAAGTCGATGACCTTCAGGAAAGGCGTGCCGCCGACGCGCGTCGTCACGAAGAGGTGCTGGGGCTGGAGTTCGCGGAAGATGATGCCGTGGCCATGGGTCTCGGCCACCGCCTCCGCGGCCTGCAGGACGAGCAAGCAGGCCTCCTGCAGCGGCAAGGGCCCGCGGGTCTTCACGTGCGTCGCGAGATCGGTCCCCTCGAGGAACTGGCGGACGAGGTAAAACGTGCCGTCCTGCTGCGTCCCCACGTCGATGATACGCGCGACGTGCTCGGACTCGAGCTTGGCGAGCGTACGCGCCTCGCGCCGGAACCTCTCGAGCTCCTTGTCGTCGGTCTGACCGGAGAGCAGGAGGCGGATCGCGACCCGCTGGTCGAACTCCGTGTTGAAGGCTTCGACGAGGACCCCGTGCCCCCGGCCGAGGATGGTCCGGATGCGATACTTGCCGGCCACAAGGCCGCCCGGGCGAATTTCGTCAGGTCGCATGATTCGGATCGTGGCGGCGTCGAGGAAAGCCGCGGGGCCATTCTGGCACGACTGGGGCCTCGATGGGTACTTCCCGCGACAGCTTCGAGGGCGGGACCCCTCGGGCCCGGGATTTCTCTACTTCAGAGGCGCGATCGCCGCGGTGCAGGCGTCGTCCACGGCGGTGGCCTCCTTGAAGCCGAGCCAGCCGAGGATACAAAGATCCCCAGGATCCTGCGGATCCACGATCTTGCCGCCCTTGTGCCGTTCGAGCCCCCGCGCCTTGTTGACGAGCAGGAGCTTGTCGGCCGTGGAGCCGACGTCCTCCACCACCTGCTGCATGGCCGCGG
>JANMGF010000785.1:0-3547 GCA_031374535.1 Polyangium sp. (in: bacteria) | reverse complement strand
GCAAACGCCTGGAACCCGCGCAGCGCCTGCTCTTGCACCTCCGCCAGCGCGACCTTCACGTCGCCTCCGTGCCTTCGCTCGACGAGCCTACCGACTTGCGCAGGACGAGCGCGCTGATCGCGTCGATGCTCCGGAAGTTGTCGATCTCGAGATCTTCCGGCCCGATCTCGACGCTGAAGCGCTTCTCGACGAACTCGACGAGCTGCATGGCGAACATGGAGTTCACGAGCCCCATCGTGAAGATGTCATCGCCATCCTTCACCTCCACGCCCCGAACGTGCCGGGAGAGGAACGCCTTGACATCACTCTTGATCATGCTTTGCGACATACGCCCTTTTTCCTTTCACCCTTTCACGAACACCGGCGACGCGAGCGGCCGGGCCCCGGGCATCAGACATCGTACTGGAAGAAGCCTCGGCCGCTCTTGCGCCCGAGGAGCCCTTGATCGACCATCTGCTGGAACAGAGGGCAGGGGCGGTACTTGTCGTCCTTGAACTCCCGCTGCAGCACCTCGATGGAGTAAAGCACCGTATCGACGCCGATGAGATCCGCGGTGGCCAGGGGGCCCATCCTGTGGTTGAAGCAGGTCACGAAGAGGCGATCGATATCCTCGGCCGACGCGACCCCCTCGTGGAGCAGGAACACGGCCTCGTTGACGGTGAGCATCATGACGCGATTCGTGACGAAGCCGGGCGAGTCCTTGACGACGATGCACTGCCTCGCCATCTGCTCGGTGAGCTGCTTGGCGGCGCTCAGGGTCTCTTCGCTCGTGGCCTCGCCGCGGATGACCTCGACCATCGGCTTCAGCGGGACGGGGTTCATGAAGTGCATGCCCACGATGCGCCCCGGCTGCGCGTAAAGGGCGGCGAAGCGCGCCATCGGAATGGCCGAGGTGTTGACGGCGACCGGGACTGGGGGCATGTCGAGCTTGTCGACGCGAGCGTGCAAGTCCTGCTTGAGCTCCCATTTCTCCGTCACGTTCTCGACGATGAAATCGGCCGCGCGCAGCGCCTGGAAATCCGTCGTCGTTTCGATCCGCTCGAGCGTCTCCTTGTCGCTCGCACCCGTGCCCGCCGGCGTGCCCGAGGGGCGCGCCTGCAAAAGGCGGTACATGCGCAGGTTCTTTCGTATGTTCTGACGGGCCTTCTGGAGCTGTTCCTCGCTCACGTCGATGAGGATGACCCGATGCCCGCTCTCGGCGAGGGTATGGGCGACGCCCGTGCCCATGACGCCAGCCCCCAAAATACCAATCGTCTTCATACGCATCGAGCTTCTCCAGGTATCGCGGCGTTCACTCCACGGACTCCATTTGGTTCCCAGGGGCCCCGGGTCATCACGAGGTCAGAGGGCTCGAACTGGAGTACGAACCGCACGTGCGCGCGTTCGTATATGACGGCACGGTTCGAGTCTAGAGAAAAAAGTAGGACTGTATTACATGGGGCCCGAATGACGAACGCGTGCACGCGCAGAGCACGTGGCCTCCTATTTGTGCAACTTTTGGTACCAAGCAGAGGCACGTATTGTCACACAAGAGAGGGTCTCGGGATGTCGTACGAGGTCGTACATGATCGCACCCCGCTCTCGGGGGGGCCGTGCGCGTCATCAGGGATGGACACACGCGCTCAGGTGGCATAACGAGCGCCATGACGAAATCTATCGCGATGCTCCCGCGCTCGAAGGAGGCCCCGGCTTCCTTCGCGTATCCTCGAAAGCGAGCGCTCCTGTTCCTGCTCGCCGCGTTACTCGGGGTGTTGACAGCCTGTCAAGCGCAAGCTCCTACCGACGCACCGCCGCCGAGCCCTACGCCCCCGAGCACGATGAAGGCCGTGCGCCTCCACGAGTACGCGGGCATCGAAGGCCTGCGTTACGAGGATGCTCCAAGGCCCCGACCCGGGCGCGGCGAGCTCTTGATCCGCGTCCACGCCGCCGCCGTGAACCCGGTCGACGTCGCCGTGGCCGCTGGACGGATGCGCGAGCGGATTCCCGCTACGTTCCCCTTGATCCTGGGCTGGGACATGTCCGGTGTCGTCGAAGAACTGGGCGAGGCAGTCACGAGCTTCCAGCGCGGCGATGCCGTCTTCTCGTACCTCCCCGGAGGCCGTGACGGCGCCTTCGCGGAGTACGTCGTCGCGAAAGAGAGCGATGTCCTGCGCAAACCCCGATCGGTGGATCACGTAAACGCGGCGGCGATACCGCTGACCGGCGTGACGGCGTGGAAGGCGCTCGTCGAGACGGCCAAGCTCGGCGAGGGGCAATCGGTGCTCATTCACGGCGGCTCCGGCGGCGTGGGCACGATGGCCATTCAGATCGCCAAGGCGAGGGGCGCGCGCGTCTTCGCCACGGCCTCCGCGCGCAACCTCGATCATCTCCGATCGATCGGCGCCGACCAGGTCATCGATTATCAGGCGACTCGATTCGAAGACGTGGCGAAAGACATGGACGTGGTGCTCGACACCGTCGGCAAAGACACGCTGGACCGCTCGTGGCAGGTGCTGAAGAAGGGCGGGATCCTCATCTCGATCGTGGCGAAGCCCGCGCAGGAGAAGGCCCAGGAGCTCGGCGTGCGCGCGACGTACGTCAGCGCCGGTTCGAACACCGCGCATCTCGCCGAGGTCGCTCGTCTCGTCGACGACGGCCGCATCCGTCCCGTGGTGAGCGAGATCTTCCCGTTGAAAGAAGCGGGCCGCGCGCTCGAGCAGATCAAGACGCGGCACACGCGCGGCAAGCTCGTGCTACGCGTCGTGGAGTGAGAGGCCGTCGCTGCATTGCGTTGGATCGGGTCGGGTCGAGGGCGGGCCTCCCACCTCGCGTGCGAGCCAGCAGGCGTCGAGCCGCTCGGCGCGTTCGACCGGTCCGAGGACGACCCCGACGTCCGCGTCCATGACGGCGGGTTCGTCCGCGTGCGATGAAGTCCACGCGCACCCCCGGAGAGCCGCGTGTGATGCCTCGAAAGGTAGAGGCGCGCCGTTTCACAGGTCCACGCGCTGCCTCGTCGACCTCACGCGCGCCTTCTTCAGGTCCGCGCGCGTGGCTCGAGAAGTCCAAGCTTTCCTCCGAGAGCCGCAGGCGACCGCTGCTGAACCCCACGCACGCCGCCCCTCAAGTCCAGCCGCTCGGCCGTCAGGTCCAGGCGCCCTGCTCGTGAACTTCAAGCGCTCCCGATCCAGGTCCACGCTCTTTCTCGTGAACCTCACGCGCCGCCCGGTGACCCCCACCACGTTCCTGCATCAACCACAGGCGGTCTCTGGCCGACCCCACGCGCTCCCCGCTCAGGTCCACGCGCCTCCACCCTGAACACACGTACGCCAGCGCATGTAACGTTCTCACCCCACAGGAGAACATTCCCATGGTGCTCGACTTGCAGACCCTTTCCCCCGAAGCCCGCGCGGCATTCATCAAAGACGGCGAGCATGCGGAGCTGCGCCGCCATGGGGTAGACCACATTGCGCTCGGACTTGAGGTGATTGAAGGTCTTCAATCGCGAGTCGAGGCCCAGATCTCGGACGTAGGCCCCGAAAGGCACGAGGCCGGCAATCCCGGTCAGATT
>JANMGF010000780.1:0-1903 GCA_031374535.1 Polyangium sp. (in: bacteria) | reverse complement strand
CTCGTCGAGCCAGAGCTCCGTCGTGCCCTCCTCCAGGAAGTACACGCCGAGCCATTCGAATGGATACTCGGGTTCGAGGAACGTCGGCTCCTTCTGGAGCGCGCGTTCGAGGTCGAACCCGCCGACGTCGAGCACAACGTCGAGCGGCACGGAAGCGGTCACCGTGCGATGTACATCCGCCAGCGCGTTCATCGAGCGGATGCGTTTCTCCAAGCGATCGAGCGCCTCGGGGGAAACGAGGTCCGTCTTGTTCAGCAAAATGACGTCCCCGAACGCGATCTGCTCCTTGCATTCGTCGCTGTCGTCGAGGTGTAGCTCGACGTGTTTCGCATCCACGACGGTCACGATCCCGTCGAGCCTGAACTGCTCCGACACCTCCTCGTCCACAAAAAACGTCTGCGCCACGGGCCCCGGATCGGCCATTCCGGTCGTCTCGACGATGACGCGATCGAACCTGTCGCGCCGCTTCGCGAGGTTTCCGAGGATCCGGATCAGGTCGCCGCGCACGGTGCAGCAGATGCACCCGTTGTTCATCTCGAAGATCTCCTCGTCTGCCTGGATGACGAGGGCCTGGTCGATGCCGATCTCGCCGAATTCGTTCTCGATGACGGCGATGCGGCGGCCATGGTTCTCCGTGAGGATCCGGTTCAGGAGCGTGGTCTTGCCCGCGCCGAGAAACCCCGTGAGCACCGTGACCGGCACCCGTCCATTTTTCCTGTCGATTGTCATGCCAAAGCTTCTCCGGTTTTTTTCTGCGAACGTGGTTGGCTCAGCCGCCCGTGATGGCGGCGCCCCCGAGGAGCAGGCCCACGCCGATGCTGGCGAGGCCCGCGGCGAGGGTGATGCCGCGCCGCACGGCGGGGGACGCGCGCCTCGACAAACCGAGGGGATAGGAGAGCAGCGCGGTCGAGACGCCCATGCCGAGCACGGTGCCCACGCCGAAGGCGAGCAGATAAAAGATAGCGCCGTGCACGGACGGGATGGTCGTGAGCGCGAGCAACGCGATGCCGGCGGAGCCCGCGAGCCCGTGCACGATGCCTGCGGCGAGTGGTCGGATGCCCGAGCGGCGCTCTCGTTTCGGTTCGTCCTCGAGGACCGGCCCGCGGCTCGCCACGTGCAGGAGCCCGAGCCCGACGAGCATCACGGCCACCGTGACTTCGGCGGCGCGCTCGAATGAGGCGGGGACCCGCAGCCCGAGCGCGACGATGGCGAGCCCCATGCCGAGGAACGTGAGCGAATGCCCCGCGCCCCAGAGCGCCGCGGTGCGAAGGGCCCCCGCGAGCCCGCGCTCGCGTTCGAGCATGGCGGCCACGACGACGAGGTGATCGGCGTCGACGGCGTGCCGCGCGCCGAGGAGCATACCCACGCCGAGGGTGAGAGGGAGGCTCATGGAGGACGTCAATCGAGGGGGTCGAGGGTCAGGATTTCGCGTTCAGCTTTCCTTGCGCACCGGCAGGATCGGCGCCCAGACGAGCTTCGCGAGCAGCTCGTCACTCGCGATCACCCCGCGGTCCGAGAAGACCAGCACGTTGCGCGGTTCGCCTTCGTGGTCCTCGGCGACGAAGAGGATGCCGCGCCCTTCGCCGTTGTATCCGAGCTGCACGATGGCGTTCTTCAGCCAGCCCCCGCCGCCGTCGAGCGTGAGGTCGTGGGGGAGCGTGTAGAAGCCCTCCGAAGGGAGCCGCTTCAGCGTCTCGCCCCAGGCCGCGGAGCGCAGGACGTACGTGGGTTTGCCCCAGAACCAGCGGTTTCGGCGGTTCTCGCCAGGGCGAACCACGAAGGCGACGCCGTCCTCGACGCCGACGTACACGAGCACGCCGGCAGGGATGGCCTCCTCCTGGCCTGGGTAGGGTTTCGTGGTCCGGTAAAGGCCGGGCTCGGGCAGCTTGATCATGGCGAGCGC
>JANMGF010000768.1:0-1180 GCA_031374535.1 Polyangium sp. (in: bacteria) | reverse complement strand
CCGCGACCAGATGCGCGCGCTCCAGGAGGAGGCCAGGCGCCTGCTCGACGAAGCCCGCTCCTCCGCGGAGCTTCACCGCGCGCGATGTAGCTTCCGCAAGATCCCCGGCCGGGTCTACCACCTCTACCGGCGCGACGACGGCGAAGCGTACTTCTCGATGCTCTCGCCCGACGAATGGGCAGGCTCGCCGCCGCACGCGTTCGAGGGCTCGTACCGGCTGGAGATCGACATGAGCTGGACGCCCGCCGGCGTGGAACGCGAACGGCCCCTCGAGGGACGCGCGCTCGTGGAGAAGCTCCTGCGCGGAGGCGCGCCCGACGGCGAGATCTAGTCTTCCCCTCCTGCTCGGCGTGGGCGCGCTGCGGAGTCGATCCTCCGATGGAAGCGAGTGATCAGCGAGAATCGAGCGCCCGGACAGCACGCGTGATCTCCTCGAGCCGCGCCTTCGACGCCTCGTGTCCCACACGGCCACGCACGGCGAGCGCCTTTTCCTCCCGCGCAAAGCGCGATGCGAGCTCACGAAACTCCGCGACCTTCGTGGTTTGTCCCGAGCGCGCCGCGGCCTCGTTCCCCTCGGCGATTGTCTCGCGGGCCACGTCGAACGGGAAGACGGGCGCGCCGTGGCCGAGCTTCGCTTCGACCCAGTGCATCACGCTGCCCTCCCAGGGCTCCAGGTAATTGCAGCGGCGCGCGCGTTCGTCGATTCCCTCCACGGGGGAGGACCAGTCGAGGTGGATGTCGTCGAGCGCGAAATGGCGCCCGTCCGGTCGCTCGAAGCCGGGGAGGTCACTCTTGCCGACGCAGAAATGCGCGCCTTCTTGCAAGGGCACGTCGACCTCGCGCCAGGTGTCCGCGTCGGGCAGCTCGGCGCGGGGATGGAAGGCGCGTGGCAAGAGCTGGAACGCGGGGCTCCGCTGGTGTTCGAGGCCGCCGACGAAGGTGTCCCGCACGACGCGTTTCCCATGGGATCCGAGGAACAACGCGTCGAGGCGCCTGCGCATCGCCGCCGGATCCTTGTAAACGACCTTGATCCCCGCGCTCCCACCCCACCATTGATTCCGGATCCACTGGATCTGCCGCCAGGTCTCGCGCGTGTGGTCGATGGCCTCGATGCGGTGGTAGAGCCGCACCAGCAGGTTGACGGCCGTCATCCCGAGGTTGTCGAGCGCCTCCCACGCCG
>JANMGF010000752.1:0-5091 GCA_031374535.1 Polyangium sp. (in: bacteria) | reverse complement strand
CAAACGCCTCGGCGGCGGATAGACTCAGGGCGCGGGCGGCGGTAACTCCGCGGCCGGGGGCTCCTTGGGAGGCGTCACGGGATCCTTCGGCGCCGGGGGCTTGGGCGCGTTTTTCTCGCGGAAGACCGCGGGCTTCGTCGGTCCCTCGTCCGCCGCGGGTTTGCCCTCGGGCTTCGGCTCGTCGATGTCTTCGCTCGGAGCGGGTTTGTCCTCGACGGGGCGCGCGACGGCGACGGCCTCGGCCTTGTCGTCGGCGGTCTCCTTCCCCGAGGGCGGAGGCCCCGAGGGCGGAGGCGCGGGGGCGGGCGCGGCCTTGGGCGGGCTCGCCTGCGCGATATAAACGACGACCTTGTCGCCCGGATCGAGGGTGCTCGTGCGCGAGCGGTGGTTGATGCGCTCGAGCATGCCGAGGCTCAAATTGTAACGCTTCGACAAACTGCGCCAGGTGTCCCCCGCAGCGGCGGCGATCTCGACGCGTTTTCGGCCCTTCAGGTTCTCGAAATGGGTGAAGAACTCGGTCGAGCCGACGGGCAGGACGCTGGCCTCGGGCTCCTCGAGGACGAGAGCATGGGCGAGGGCGCGCTCGCGGGGGACGAAGACCTGCAAGGTCATGCCGTCATGCAAGGCGGCCGAGACGTCGAGCGCATTCCAGCGGCAAAGCTCGGGGGCGGAGACAGAGAGCGCAGCGGCGACCTCGCGCGGGGTGTCGCCGGCGACGACACGATAAAAGACGCGGCGGCGATCGGGGTAGGAGAAAGCCTCGGCGGGGACGACGATGACCGGCTTCTGGCCAGGGGCTCCGGCGAAAACGGTGGCGAGCGTGGGTTTGTCGGCGGCGCCTTGGGGGACGAGGAGGACGGTGCCGGGCCGGACCTGCTCGCCGGAGCGCAGGCCATTGAGGGAGAGCAAGGTGCTCTTCGTGGTATTGCGGAAGGTGGCGATGTCCTCGATCGATTCGCCCCAGCGGACGAGGTGGCGCTCGAGTTTGTCCTCGCGCTCGAGGAGCTTGGCCACGGTCTTCGCGGCGCGGGCGCCGGTGCCGGCGGGGACACGCACGGCGAACGAGGTGACAACCTTTTCGTCGGGGCCGAGGGGCGGGGTACGGCCGACGGGGAGCTGGGGGTTCAAGGCCTCGACGAGATCGGGCTCGACGCCGGCCGCAGCCGCGACGGTGCGAAGCGCGACGCCGGGGCCGACAGCGACCTTGTCGAAGGTGACGGCCGGCTCGGGCTCGACGCTGTCGCAGCCAAAGACGGCGCAGTTTTTCGCGACAATCGCCAGGGAGACGATCTTCGGGACGTAGAGGGCCGTTTCGAGCGGGAGGCCTGCTTCGAGGCGGCCAAGCTCCCAGAAGTCGTTCGTGTTGTACTTGCGAATGGAGGCGAGGAGCCCACCATACCCCATGTTGTAAGCGGCGAAGGCGAGCTCCCAGCTGCCGAAGCGGCGGTGGAGGTCCGCGAGGTAACGGGAGGCGGCGAGGGTCGCGCGCTCGGGGTCGAGGCGCTCGTCGATCCAGCGGTCGACGGTGAGGCCATAGATCCGCGCGCCCTCGGGCATGAATTGCCAGAGGCCGGCGGCGCCGACGGGCGAATGAATGGTGGGGTCGAACCCGCTCTCGACGAGGGCGAGCCAGACGATATCCTCGGGCAAACCCTGCTCGCGGAGGACGCGGCGAATGGCAGCGCCGTAACGACCGCTCTTCTTGACCCACACGGCGACCATGGAGCGGCCGCGGGGGTTGTTCTTGTAAAACTCGAGGTACCGGAGGACACGCGCATCCCAGCGGACGGGGATGTCGGGGAGAACGAGCTTCTTGAGGAAGGCGAAATCGGGAGCCGGGGGAGGCGCGAGGAGGGCGGGGAGCGGGGCCGAAGGGGGGACGCCGGTGGCGAGGAGGACGGGGCCGCCACGATCGAGCGGGGGCAAATCGTCGGAGGGCCAGGGCGCGCCGGCATTCGGAGCCGTGGAAAAAAGGGCGAGGTCGAGCTCGCGCAGGGCACGGAGCTCGGCGGATTCGTCGACCGAGCGATGGGTGGTGGGGGGAATGCCGGCAATGACGCGGCGAGCATTCTCGTCGGGCTCACCGGGCTCGCCGGGCTTACGCGTGAGGGTCTTTTTGCCGGCGACGGGCTTCTTGGCCGTGGGCTTGGCCGCGGGCTTGCCAACCGGAGGCTTGGGCTTCGTCGCGGGCTTGGCTGCCGCAGGTTTGGCCGCCGGTTTGGGCGCGGCGGGCTGGGCGAGGCACGGCTCGGAGACGAGCGCGCTGGCGAGGAGCGAGCCGGCCGTGACGAGCGCGGTTGCGGCCTTTCGGAAGCGCATGACCCGAGGGCGGGTGTCTCATGGTGGAGACGCGGGGTCAACTTTCCCGGGTGTCCGGGGGGTACGCGGGCGTGCGCGGCCCCGCCCCGCTCAGGAGAGCTGCGACACCCAGTCGATGATCTGCGGCAGCCCCATGACCTCGTTCACCACGCCGGCCTTCACCGCCGCGCGTGGCATGCCGTAGACGACCGCGGTCTCCTCGCTCTCGGCGATGATCAAGCCTCCCCCCGCGCGGATCGCGCGAGCGCCGGCGACGCCGTCGTCCCCCATGCCCGTGAGGATGACGCCGTAGGCGCGCGAGCCGACGGGGGCGAGGCTCCGGAGCAGGCGGTCGGCGCTCGGGATGTAGCGGTCATGTTGCGACGGAGGGCCGACGCGGAGGCGGATCTCGTTCCAGCCGAGACCACTCGGGCCCTGCGAGACGACCGCCTCCATGCACATCTTGCCAGGGCAAATGAAGGCGCGGCGCGCCGTGACGAGGTCGCCGTCGACCGCCTCGCTGACGCGGATCGCGCTCTTGCGGTCGAGGCGCTCGGCGAAGGTGCGGGTGAACTTCTCCGGCATGTGCTGGGCGATGAGGATCGCTCCGGCGTACTTCTCGGGGACGCGGCTCAGGATCTCGAGCAGCGCCGTGGGACCACCCGTCGAGGAGCCGATGCCGACGATGAAACGGGCCGCGATATTGGTCACCGAGCGGGCCGGTTGCTCGGGCGCGGGCGTGGACGTGGAGACGATGGGCGGCGTGGCTGTGGAGCGCGGAATGGGGGGGACCGCGCTCGTGCGCTGGCTCATCGCGGCGAGGGGGCGCAGGTACCGGACGAGAAGGACCTTCTGGAGGATCTCGCGGCGCAACGAGGCGTCGGGAGCGAGCTTCTGGCCCGGCTTGGCGACGAAGTCGACGGCCCCGAGCTCCAGGGCCTTGAAGACGTTTTCCTTGTGGCTGTAACTCGACACCACGATCACGGGCGTCGGCTGGCGGACCATGAGGATGCGGAGGAAGGTGAAGCCATCCATCCGCGGCATCTCGAGGTCGAGCGTGATGACGTCCGGCTTGAGGCTCAACGCGAGGCGCAAGGCCTCCTCGCCGTCACCCGCCTTGCCCACGACCTCGACCTCGTCGCTGCCCGCGAGGATGTCGGCGATGTTCCTGCGGTTGTAGGCGGAGTCGTCGACGACGAGCACCCGGAGCGGACCGGTCTTCACCACCGTTTCACCTCTGCTGCCCGGAAGCTCATGGTTTTCCCGATCCGAGGGTGACGCCCTCCGGTCCACCCACGACGAACCGCGAGGCCGTGATGGGCTTCCGATAGACGAGATCGTCGCGCAAATGGACGAGCTCGAAGGCGGTCGTCACGTTGAGGAGCGACTCCGAGTGGCCGAGGAGCAAGAACCCGCCGGGGAGGAGTCGGTCGTAAAACATGTCGATCACGCGGCGCCGCGACGCATCGTCGAAATAGATGAGGACGTTGCGGCAGAAAATGATGTCGACGCGGCCCACGACCGAGGCGCGCACCGGGTCGAGCAAGTTCAGGTGGCCGAAGTGGCACCAAGCACGAAGATCGTCAAGCACGTGCATGCCGTCGGGCTTCTCGACGAAGTACTTGCGCTTGAGATCGCTGGGGATCGCGCGGAACGACGAGGCGCCGTACACGCCGCGGCGCGCGTGCGCCACGCAACGACGGGAGATGTCGCTGCCGAAGATGCGGACGTCCCTGCGGCCGGTCAAACCAGCCTCCCGCGCGGTGAGGGCGATGGAGTAGACCTCCTCGCCCGTCGAGCAACCAGCGCTCCAGATGGAGAGGCTCTCGCGGCTCAACGGCGGGCGGCGGAGCATGGGGAAGAGCTCGGTCCGGAGCGCCGTGAGCTGGTAGTCCTCGCGGTAGAAGTAGGTCTCGTTGATGGTGACGAGATCGAGCGCTTCGTCGAGCTCGGCGCGGCCACGATCCGGCGAGCGGAGGAGCTGGTAGTACTCGCCGAACGAGTGCAAGCCAAACACGCTGAGACGCTCGCGCAAGCGCCGCTCGATGATGGGGCGCTGCTCAGGGGTCAGCGAGATGCCGCAATGCTGGTTGATGAGATCCCGCAAGAGGCGGAACTCGTCCGGCGCGAGGCGGATCTCATCGGGGAAACGCATCACGACCCGAAGGGGCCCCTTTCCCCGCGCCAGCGGATCGACGAGAGCGCGCCCTCGAGGGTGTCGCGTACGTCCCGATCGAGCTCGTGCGATGCGCGTTGCGCGAGGCGTTCCCGCAAGGCCGCGTTGTCGCTCGCCGCGATCGTCTCGGCCGCGAGGAGGCGCACGTCGGGCGAAGGATGGTCGAGGCAGCGGAGGAGCTCTTCGCCGTCACCGCCGCTCGTCTCGAGCTTGAGCATCGCCGCCTTGACGACGGCCGCGTCCGGGTGATCGAGGGCGGCAACGAGGGCCTTTTGCCGTCCCACGGCACCCCAGGGAAGGCGTCCGATGGCCTCGGCGGCAGCGATCGCCACGACGGCCTCGGCCTCACGCGCGAGCGGGGCGAGGGCCTCGATGAGCGCGGCCGCGGCGGTCTCGGCGGCCTCGGGCGGGATCGTCGACATGGCCTCGCCGAGCGCGCGGATCGCCGTGGCCACGAGCTCGGCGTCCATCGAGCGGCCCGCGATGTCGAGGATGGTGCGAAGGGCAGGGGTCTCGTGTTTCGCGTTCGAGATTTCGCGTCGTCGCGCCGATGCGCCGAGGTAGCCGAGCGCGCGGGCCGCGGCGAGCTGGACTTCACGTTCTTCGTCGGCGAGCGC
>JANMGF010000751.1:0-4000 GCA_031374535.1 Polyangium sp. (in: bacteria) | reverse complement strand
GGCATCGTCCGGCTCTGGAACGTGTCGGTCACGGGCACGAGCACGCGGCGGTTCGCGATGTTGTAGATCCCCACCACGTACCGGATCCCGTACTGCTTCAGGTCCCCCGAAACCGTGAAATCGGCGACGACCTGCGTCGGCGTCGATCCCCCGGCCGCGAGCAGGCGCGGCGCTTCCAGCGTCATCCGGAGACCAGCCGACGCGACCGAAGGCAAGATCGGGATCACCCCGCGGAAACCCGCCAGGTGTTGCGGCACGTTCGGCACCTGCTGATTGGCGAGGGCTGGATCCTGGTACGTCGCGTGTTGAAACCCGTACGTCGCCGCGAGCATCCACCCCTTGCGCCATTCGCGCCGGATCTCGGCGTCCGCGCCGAGCACGAGCATGCCCGTGGCGCGGTTCTTGTATTCCACCGTCGGTCCCCCCGCGATGGGCTGGGTCTCGATGAGATCGTCGATGAGACTGCCGTGCCCCGCGACGAGCGCCACCCAGTCTTCGAGAAAACGCTGGGTGTATTCGATCTCGCCGGACATGATCTTCTCGGCGTCGAGCGTGCCTGCCCTTTCCTGCGACTGGCCATTATCGTTGTAGAGCTGCTCGTAAATGCTCGGCGCCCGGAATGCGCGTCCGCCCATGAGCTTGAGCGTCCCGCCCTTCGTGGGCCGGGTGATGATGGCCGCGCGTGGCACGACGACCGCGCCGAACGTGCTGTACACGTCGACACGCACGCCGCCGGAGAGACGTAACCACGAGAGCGGCGCGCCCTCCGCGAGCGCATACCCGGCGGCGAAGCGATAGGGCCTTCGCTCCTCGAGGTATCGCTCCGTCGTCACGCGGTTTTCGTCCTCCCGCCCGAGGAGCGTCGCCTCCGGGTGCCATTGCGCCTCGCCGCCCACCGTGACCCGGAGCTTCGGGCTCGGCGAATACACGAGCCGAGCCTCGCCGCCCATCCACGTGCCCGCGAAATCCTCGATGTTGTCGACCTCGGCGTCGAAGGCGTACGTCGCTTGGTAGACATACCGATTCGCGTGCGCGCGGACCAAGAGTTGCAACGATTGCGACAGGCGCGGCTCGAAACGCGCCTCCACCATCATGCGCGTGTCGCCGAACGAGGTCCGTGGATTGCCGGCCGTCGTCGCGTACGCGCCCACCGGGATCGACTGCGTCCGGCGGTGCATGAACCATTGCAAGGTCGCCGGGCCCCAGTACATGCGACCGGACGTGCCGCCCGATTGAAACGCCTCGACCCCCCGCGCCCGGAACGGCTGCGCGGCGCCCGCGATCGGCACCTCGAGGTCGAACCCGTCCGATTGCGCGCCCCACCCGCTCGCCCAGATGCCGCGATTGGCGCCGCGTAGGTGAAATCCCCCGCGCCCGCGGAGGACCGCGCCGTCGTAGCTCCCGATCCCGACGTGCACGCCCGTGGGCTCCTCGCGCGAGCGCGTCACGAGGTTCACGATGCCCGAGAAGGCGCCTGCGCCGTAAAGGAGGGAGCCCGGGCCACGCACGACCTCGATGCGGTCCACGTCGTGCAGATCGCCGCGGCCGTCGGAGCCGATGTAGGAGCTGTTCAGGAGGTTGTCGTTGAGCGCCTGCCCGTCCGAAAGCACGAGCACGCGGCTACCATAATCGTTCGGCTGTCCGATCGCCCGGATCGAGGCCGACGCGTAGGCCCGGTCATTGGCGACCGCGACCCCACGCACGCCCCGGAGCGACTCCGCAATCGTCGGATACCCGAACGCCACGAGCTCTTGCCGCTCGATCACCGTGACCGAGCTCGGCGCGTCCTCGATCCGCTCGGCGAACCGCGACGCGGCCGTCACCTCGCGCACCGGGACGATATCGAGGATGCCGAGATCCAGCTGCTCGCCCTGACGCACCACGATGTCACGCACCACGGGCGCATGTCCGGGCAAACTCACGCGCACCCGCCGCGCGCCCGCGGGCACCTCGCGGATCACGGCGGGCGAGAAGCCGGCCGCACGTCCGTCGATGGTCACGAGCGCGCCCGGCTCGGTCGTCCCCACGACCACGATTCCCACGGGGGGCCGGAGCGCGACATTCACGTCCGTCGTCGTGCGGGGCACGACGGTCACCGAGCGCGGCGGCGCGGAGACGCCCTCGGCCGTGAGAAAAAGCTCGTGTTTGCCCGGCGCCAAGGCGAGCTCGCAAGGCGCCGTGCACGCGGGCGGGCCCGTCTCCTCGTCGACCCGCACGACCGCGCGCGGCGCGCCCGTCACGGCCACGCGCACCTTGCCGACGATACGCACGAGCGACAGAGAGACGCGCGTCTCGCTCCCGCGTTTGGCCACGATGTCCTTGCTCGTGGCGGGCTCGTAGCCGGCAAGCTCGGCGATGACGCGGTATTTGCCCTCCGCCACGGCGAGCGGACGCGGCGCGACGCCACGCGAGCCGAGATCACGCCTGTCGATGTAAATCGTGGCCCCGGGCGGATCCGTCACCACGTCGAGCAGCGCCACGTTCGGCGCGAGGCGCGCGAGGGCCGCCTTCGACGCGTCGATCGCGCCCGCATCCGTCTCGCCGGCGAGCGCGTCGACGTAATAGCGGTGCGCGTCGGGCCATTGCCGGAGCTGCTCGAACGATTTGGCGATGTTGTAGACGACGCGCCGGTTCGGCACGAGCCGGTTCGAGAGCAGGAAATGCTCCAGCGCCCCCGTGTAATCGCCCTTCACGTAATCGGCGGCGCCGAGCTGAAAATGGAGCTCGGACTCGTCGGCGAGCCCGTCGGCCGACGCATTCCCCGCGCCGAAGAGGAGAAGCGTGGCGGCGAGGAGGGGCCCGAAGGACCTGCGTGCAAAGGACACGTGTCACCGACCCAGGTAGATGTCGCTCTTGGCCGTGGGCTTCGGCGCGGTAGAGGCCCGCGACGTCGCCTTGGGCCACGGAGCGGCGTTTCGCCCGGAAGCGCTGCCGCTCGCGACGCCAGGCGCGGCGCTCGGCGCGAGCGCGGCCGAGGTTTCCACGGGCGGTGCGGTGGGTGCGGTGGGCGCGGCGGGCACGATGGGCGCGTTCGAAAGCATCCTTCCCGTCGTGGTTTGTCCTGGATTGGTTTGTTCCGCCGAGGTTTGTCCGGACCCCTGGGACGCCGAGCGCACCCCGACGAGGGCGAAGGTGCCTCCCACGGCGAGCCCGATCGCCGCCATGGCCAGGATCGGCAGCGCGGCCGAGCGGCGCTTCGGGGGAGCGGACTGCGGGGCCACCGTGGACCCGAACGTGGGCCCACCGAGCTGCATGGCCGCGGGTGTCTCGGCCCCGAACATGAGCCCGGAGTTCGACCAGGGGGGCGCCGGAACCTCGGCCCCCGGTGGGTAATAAGCCCCGGGGTGCGGCGTCCCCGCATGAGACCGCGCGTGGGGGTGAACCTCGGCTTGTCCGGACGAAGCCCCCGAACGAGACCACGTGTGCGGGTGATGTTCGGCCTGTCCGTACAGGGCTCCCGCAGGAGGACGAGGAGGCTCCGAGAGCATCGCCACCCCGCTCGGCGCGCGTGGCGGGGCCGCGTGGCGCGCGCGCTCGGACTCCGGCAGAGGCACGAGCATTCGATCGTGGATCGCGGCGTTCGCCTCGCCTTGCGGCAGGAGCGGCACGACGGACGCGAGCATCTCGCTCGCGCTCTGGAAACGCGACGCGGGGTCGAGGTTGAGGGCTCGATGCACGACCGCCGCCACCTCGGGCGGGACCCACGGCGCGAGCCGCTCCACGCGTTCGGCCGGCTCGGTGCAGATCGCGATGATGAGATCGCCGAGCGCGCCGCTGTCCCGGTGCGGCGTCACGCCCGTGAGCGCCTGGTAAAGCACCACGCCGAGCGACCAGAGATCGACGCGGCCGTCCATGTTTTTGTGCCCGCGCGCCTGCTCGGGCACCATGTACAGCGGCGAGCCGAGCATGCTCCCGGTGCGCGTCAGGCTCGTGACGTCGCCGGTCTCGGCCGTGTCTTCCGGATCCGGGGCGAGCTTGGCGATGCCGAAGTCCAGGATCT
>JANMGF010000750.1:0-1945 GCA_031374535.1 Polyangium sp. (in: bacteria) | reverse complement strand
CGCAGAGCACGAGCGCGACGACGGGGCGCATGCTGCTCGACAAGATCGAGGAATGCGCTGCGGATGGCGTTTGCAAGCCGCCGACGTTCTTCGCTTGGAACACGCCTTCGCCGAGCTTCGAGGACGTCGTGACGCCGCTGCTTCAGCCGGTCTCGCCACGGGCTTCCGTCATGCCGATGGATGTCACGGGGGATGGGCTCGACGACCTCGTGGTGATGGATCTGCCGGCCTGGGGCGGCGGGGCGGGGCAGACGCCGCGGACCGAGGTGAGGGTATCCGTGAACGCGGGGCCGAGCGCGGAAAAGCCGTTCTTTCAGCCCTTCACCGTGGGCGCGGAGCGGGTCCACTACGCGGAGGATCTTGCGGCGATGAAGATCCCCGAGCCGGAAGCCGCAACGCCACTCGATTACAACCACGATGGGCGCGCGGATCTCCTTCTGCACGACGTTTACGGCCGCGGCCCCATCTGGAAGCTGTTGATCCAGGAGAAGAACCACTCGTTCACGTTGCACCAGACGACCATCGACCGACCTTTTCCTTCGGTGAAGTACATCGGCGCGGGCGTCAACGCGCAAGACGCCTCGGGCCATCTCGCGGACGTTACCGGCGATGGAATGGTCGACCTGCTTCAATGCAGATGGATTGGCGCGACAGTCGAGTGGTTTTTGCATCGCTGGACCCACGAAGGCTTCGATGAGACGGGGAAGTCTTTGCCCACGCTCGGAGCACAGCCTTGCGATACGGAGATGTACACGGTCGACATCGACGGCGACGGGACGGCCGAGCTCCTGATGCGCGAGGCCAAGATCTCGGCGCTCGAAGCGCTTTACCTCTCCCGCTACGTCGTGGCGAAGTTCGATTCGGCGGGCGCGGTGAAGATCGAAGACCCGCATCTGCCGGTGCCCCCGAGCGAACGCGCGATGCGTCTGATCGATGTGAATGGTGACAGGCTGCCGGACGCAGTGCAATGGGGGTTCGGGGACGGGTTCAGGACGTTCCTCAACACGGGAAATGGGTTTGCTACGGCGGTCGTGTCGTTTTTTGATCCACTCGTCCCGGTCGAGAAATATGCGCGGCTCGCGACGACGATCGATCGAGAAGGCGACGGCCGGCAGGATCTCCTGCTCCCGATCGAAACGGCGAGCGGGCCTCGATGGCGCATCCTGCGCTCGCTCGGGGATGGGACGTTCGCGCTGGAGAACCCTGGGATCCCGTTCGACGCGGCTTTGACGGATGAAGGCGTGAAGCTCGCGGATCCGCATGGCCCCCGCGTGTTCGATATCGATGGGGACGGCGCACACGACGTGCTTCTGCCGCTGGCAGGGACGTTCCACGTGTTCCGCAACCGCGCGACGCATCCGGATGTGCTCGTAGGCGTGACGGATGGGATGAGCCCGCATCAGCCCGGAGAACTCGGGCATCGGCCAAGCGTGGCGATCTCGTATGGGACGCTCGTCGACGGGAGCACCGGGATCAACGCGCCCGCGGGGTCCTTCATCCACGACGCATTCCCGTACGTCTCACGGTACGACGATGCGAACGAATGCGAATATCCGGTCCGCTGCGTGGTCGGGCCGCGTCGCGTGGTGACGGGGTACGAGCTCGACACGGGCGCGGCGAAGCCGAGGCGGTTTGGCGTGCGCTACCGCGATGGCCGATGGCATCGCCTCGGGCGCGGTTTCCTCGGGTTCGGGATGCGAATCGTCGACGACCTCGACACGAAGGCTGGCGTCGCAGAGGTGTTCGACGTGGCCTCGTGGGACGAGGGTTTACGGACGTTTCCGTTCGCGCACCACGTGAAGAGGTCGTGGAGCTGGTTCCCCTCGCGGGAGCCCGAGAAAGACGACACGATCGAGGTCGCCTGGTCGTCGTCGATCCTTACGAATATAGCGACGAATGGCGGAGCGACGTACTTCACCACGCCCACGGTGAGGCGTGAGATTCA
>JANMGF010000744.1:0-2172 GCA_031374535.1 Polyangium sp. (in: bacteria) | reverse complement strand
ACCATCCTCGTCACGGCGACGTCGACGCTCGTCTACCTGCAATCGCGTTTCGTCGAGCGCCCCGCGGATCGCTCCGTCGACGAGCACCAGATCTTCTCCTTCGCCAACAAGTGGCTCGCCTGCACGGCCTCGATCTTCGCCACCGGCGTGGGTTTCGCGGCGCTCGCCGTGTCCAGCATCCAGCCCATCAAACAAATGGGCATCTGGGTCGCGGTCGGGCTCGGCTTCACCTACATCGTCATTTTCACGCTTTTCCCCGCGCTTCAGAAGATCCTGAAGACCCCGACCGCCCTCGAGCAAAAGGTCGCGGCCGCCTGGTTCCTCCGCCTCACCGCGACCTTGCCCCGGTGGAGTTATCGGTATCGCTGGCCGCTCGTCATCGGCTCGATCGTGCTCTCCGCGGCCGGCGGCGTGGCGCTCCTCGGATTGCCGGGGGTCGTTCCGCCGATGCGGCTGCTCACCGATCCCGTCGAATACATCGGTACGGGATCGAGGCTCTACGAGGACACGAAGGCCATCGAGAGGAAGCTCCCTGGCTTATCGGTCACCGAGGTGTGGCTGAAGGGCGGGGTCGGCAGCGTCTCGGAGCCCGACGCATTGAAGGGATTCCAGGCGTTTCATCAGGGCCTCGTGGCCGATCCCCAGGTCGGCGCGGCGATCGGGCCGACCACGATCCTGCGCATGATGCGGTACATCGGCGGCGCCGGCGACAAGTTCCCCGAGGACGCCGAGGCCCTCGACGAGCTCGCCGGCGACCTCGAATCGCTCGCCCCGGTCGATCCGCTGCTCGGGCGGTTCGTCCAGAAAAACGGCCTCGGGCAGACCCATTTTACGATCATCTCGAGGGCGACCGAACACGAGGCTTTCGAGAAGCTCCAGGCGAGCATCGATCAGGTCTGGAAGGACGCGGTCGCCAAGAATCCCGCGCTGAAGGAGTTCCAGCTCCAGACCGTCGGCATGGCGCCCTTGCAGGCGCGTGTCTCGCAGAGCCTCGTGCCCACGCTGGTCGAGAGCTTCGAGCTCACGGTGCTCATCATCTTCGTCACGTTCCTCGTCGTCTTCCGCAGCGGCGCGGCGCGGCTCATGGCGATGATCCCCTCGCTCTTCGCGATCCTCGTCATGTTCGGCGTGATGCGCCTCCTCGGCATGACGCTGAACGTGGCGACGATCCTGATCGCGTCGACCGTGCTCGGGACGAGCGAGAACGATCAGATCCATTTCTTCTATCACTTCCAGGAGGGCCGCAAGGAAGGCTCCGTGGAGCAGGCGCTCCGGCACACGCTTTTCGTGTCGGGCCGGGCGATCTTCTTCGCCACGCTCATCAACGCCGGCGGCTTTCTGGCCTTTGGAATGGCGGATCTGCCGCCGTTCCGGCAATTCGGCGTCCTCTCCGCCGTGGCCTTCGTGCTCTCGATGATCGCGGACTTCACGGCGCTCCCCGCGGCGCTCTGGATCGTCTTCCGGACGAAACCCGACGCCGAGCTCGCCGCCGAAAAGCCGGTGGATCCCGGCGCGAGCGGCGGAACCGCGACGGCTTGACCCACCCCAAACCCCCTGCCCCCACCCGGAGAATCACGCCTATGACCCTTCGCACCGAACGCGTCCAGATCCCCGTTGCCGACGGCACCACGATGGGCGGCTATCTTTGCCGTCCAGAGGGTCGTCCAGAGGGCCGTCCAGAGGGCCGTCCCGAGGGCGACACGCCCCGCCCCGCGATCCTCCTCCTGCAGGAGATCTTCGGCGTCAATGCGCACATCCGCGACGTCGCCGAGCGTTTCGCCCGCGAGGGATACGTGACGCTCGCGCCCGATCTTTTCCACCGCACCGCGCCCGGCTACGAGGGCGGGTACGAGGACTTCGCCCCCAGCATGAAGCTCGCGGGGCAATACAAGGGCGAAGAAAGCGAGGCCGACGTGCGCGCCGCCGCCGAATTCCTCGGCAAGCACCCGGGCGTCCGAGAAGGCCAGATCGCCGCGCTCGGCTTCTGCATGGGCGGTCGCCTCGCGTTCGTGACGAACGGCGTCGCGAAGCTCCGCTGCGCGGTCTCGTTTTATGGATCCATCGCCCCCGACAAACTCCCGTACGCCGAGACGCAATCGGGGCCGGTCCTGCTCTTCTGGGCCGGCAAGGATTCGTTCATCAAGCTGGAGTCGTCGCGCGCGGTCGTCGATG
>JANMGF010000706.1:0-2379 GCA_031374535.1 Polyangium sp. (in: bacteria) | reverse complement strand
CGTTCACGACGACGGGCACGGTCTGCGCCTCGGCGACGCGGGCGATGTCCTCGAGCTGCGCGAGGCTCGCGCTCGTGCCGGTGATCGTGACGTCCACGATCGCGCACGAGACCGGGGGCTCGCCGCCCGCGTTGTGCCGCGCCGCGCGCTCGAGCGCCATGGCCGCGAGCTCGGGCCGCGCGCAGACGACATCGATCTTGAGGGCCTTCGTCCCCTTCGAACGTTCGACGAAGAGCGAAAGGCCACGCCACGCCTCCTCCAGGCGGCGCACCTCGGGGTGCTGGAGGATCGCCGCGATCTGCGCGCCAAGGGCCTTCTCGACGCGCTGGATGGCCTCCTGCGGGCTGAAGCGCGCGGAGCCGGACTTGCCCGCCATCGCGACGGCCGTGATGAGCGCACCGAAGCGGCTGTCCGACGCGGGAGCCTCCCTCGTCGGCAAGACAGGCGCGGGCGCGGAATCGGCCCGGCTCGGGCCCGTCTCGACCATGTCGAGGATCGAGGCGATCGACGCGTCGGGCGTGTCTCGCGGCGGCCCGACGATCCCTCCCGTTCGCGCCCCGATGCCCATCTCGGAGACGAGGCGGAGGACGTCACGCACGAAGGGCGACGAGCTCCAGATCCGATCGAGCTCGACGCGGGCCTGATCGCGATCGATCGATCCGTCGCGGAGCCGCTCCAGCGTGAGTTTGCCGTCGAGGAGCGAGCGGAGAAGCGGGACCTCCGTGAGCAGCCCGTCGGGCCGGAAGCTCTTGAGGCTCGTGGGCGCGAGATCGATGCGCGCGTTGCGTCCTTCGGCGAGCACGCTGGGCACCTCGACCGCGAGGCGCGGGCGGAGCCGCGTGAAGAGGTCGTCGAACGCGAGCGGATCCACGCGCACCGCGAGCTCGGGCGCGCTGGCGCCGGCGTTGTGTTCGTCGCGCGGCAAGAGATCCGCGACGACGAGCACGCGGAGCGGAAGGACCGGCCCTTCGGTCTGCTCGACCTCTTGGGGGCTCTCGTCGCCCACGTTGAAGTTCATCCCACCCTTGATGAAGCCCTTCGATTCGACCGCCATGGGCGCGGAGTGTAGGAGGGGAGCGAGCGCGGGAGAAGCCGCAAACTTTCGCGTCTGCCGCGCCCTGCTAAGCTCGCCGGCCATGCGTGGCCCAACGAACGCCCTCGAGGCTCCTGCGATGCCGCAACGACGCGGCTCCATTCGCCTCGGCTTGCTCGGGTGCGGCACCGTGGGCGGCGGTGTGCTCGAGCTCTGCGCCGCCAATGCGCGATGGCTCGAGGGGCGTGTCGGCGCCCCGCTCGAGGTGCGCCGCGTGCTCGTGCGCGACCCGCAAAAAGAGCGCGTCGCCGCGTGTGATCCGCGCTGGATCACGACGCGCCCCGAGGACGTCGTGGATGACCCGGAGATCGACGTCGTCGTCGAGGTGATGGGCGGCGAGGGCGCGGCGCTCGAGCTCGTGGAGCGCGCGATCGCGGCGGGCAAGGGCGTCGTCACGGCGAACAAGCTCATGCTCGCGAAGCACGGATCACGCCTCGTCGGCGCGGCCATCATGCGCGGGACCGATCTCGCGTTCGAGGGCGCCGTCGGCGGCGGTATCCCCATCATCCGCACGCTGCGCGAGGCGTTCGCGAGTGACTGGGTCGAGCGGCTCGTCGGCATCGTCAACGGCACGTGCAACTACGTGCTCGGTCGCATGCGCGAGGGCGGGCTCAGCCTGGACGAGGCCGTACGTGAGGCCCAGGCGAAAGGCTACGCGGAGGCCGATTCCTCGCTCGACACGGGCGGCCACGACGCCGCGCACAAGCTCGTGGTGCTCGCGATGCTCGCCTTCGGCGCGCGGGTCTCGGCGGACGCGCTCCACGTGGAGGGGATCGAGGCGCTGGAGGAGCGGGACCATCGGTATGCCGAGCGCTTCGGGTACGTGATCAAGCACCTCGCGATCGGCCGTGACTGGGGCGACGGGATCGAGCTCCGCGTGCACCCCACGCTCATCCCGAAGACGAGCGTGCTCGCGAACGTGTCGGGCGTCATGAACGCGATCCTGCTCGAGGGCCGCGCGCTCGGTCCCTGCATGCTTTACGGCCGCGGCGCCGGCGATCTGCCGACGGCGGTGAGCGTGGTCAGCGACATCCTCGACGTGGCGCGCTCGATCATGGCCGGCGCGCCGGGGCTCTTGACCCGGGGCATCGCCATGGAGCCGCGCGCGCTCCGGCCCCAGGAGGACGTCGAGACCCGCTACTACCTGCGTTTGTCGGCGCCCGAGCGGCCGGGCCTCATGGCGCGGATCGCCGGCGTGCTCGGCGACCATGGCGTGAGCCTCGAGCAGATGGTGCAGCCCGCGCTCCCCGCGTCGCCGGGGGACGCGGTGGACATCGTGGTGATCA
>JANMGF010000644.1:0-11211 GCA_031374535.1 Polyangium sp. (in: bacteria) | reverse complement strand
CATCTGCACGGGACACTTCTCGCCGAGGTGACGGAGCACGACGGTCTTCTGCACGCTCGCGGATTGGGGCTGCGCGAGGGCCTTGTCCACGGTCGACTTCAGCTCGAGCACCTGGCCGCGTCGGTAGCCGCCGTCCTGCGTGATGACGACCTTCGCCTGACAATCCTGCACCCGGTCGCGGATCGCGTCGGCCGCGAAGCCGCCGAAGATCACGGTGTGCACCGCGCCGAGCCGCGCACACGCGAGCATCGCCACGACGACCTCGGGCACCATGCCCATGTAGATCGCCACGCGGTCGCCCTTCTCCACGCCGAGCTTCGAGAGCGCCTCGGCGAAGAGCACGGTCTCGCGGTAGAGCTGCGCGTAGGTGAGCGTGCGTGTCTCGCCGTGCTCGCCTTCCCAGACGATCGCCGCCTTGTTCCGCGTCGGCGTCTTCAGGTGCCGATCGAGGCAGCTCTCCGAGACGTTGAGCGTCGCGCCGGAGAACCACTTCGCATGCGGGAGGTTCCACTCGAACGTCTGCGTCCACGGCGTGCGGAACACGAGGTCCTTCGCCTCGCGTCGCCAGAACGTATCGGGATCGTCGAGGCTCTCGCGGTAGAGCGCGTCGTAGGCCTCACGCGACGAGATACGCGCGCGCGCCGCGAAATCGGCCGGCGGATCGAACCGGCGCGTTTCTTTCATCAAGCTGGTGATCGCAGCATCGTTCGACATGGACCCTCCCGAGGCGGGACGCGGAGGATACCGCCGCGCGCGCTCGAGGTCACCAGTTGGCGAGGCCGATGCGAGCGCCGACGCCCAGGGTCACGCGCGGGTCGGCGAGCTCGACGTCGGCTGTGTCCGTGCCGCCGAGGAGGAGCGTCTGCTGCGCGGCGAGTCCGACCAGAACGCCGCTCCAGTCGAGCTCGAAGCCGGTGTCGAGGTTGATGAACGCGACGCCGCCGGGGCTCGTTCCGTTGCGGAGCCAGTTGTACGCGAGTCCGCCGCCGATCGTGGCGACGAACCGCGCCTTGCGGCCGGGGCTCATGAGCCGCACGCCTCCGCCGAACCGAGCGGAGCTCAAGCGGACCGCGCTGTCGCCGCCCTTCGTGGCGATGGGGTTGTTCGCGTAGTCGAAGAGGAACTCGAGCCCGATCGGCGTGGAGATCCGATAGCCGAGGCGCGCGCCGACCATGCCGCCGGCGCCTTCCTCGCCGAGCATCAGGAAGACGCCGCCCGTCGCCAGCGCATACGCCCCACGCAAGGGCGGATCCGGCGGACGCGCGATCTTGGGCGGAGGCGGAGGCGGGGTCGGCAAACCGCGCGGCACGGCGATCGGGACGCCGCCGACGTCGGGACGAACCTCCTGCGCTTTGCCTGCGACGACGAGCACCTGGAACGCGTACTCGGGGCCGCCGGGGCGATACATCTGCACGAGGTGCGTGCCCGGCTCGACGAGCCCGGCCCACTGCCCGAGCGCGAGGGGCTGCTGATCGATGGCGATGGCCATCTCGGGATCGTCCGTCTTCACGACGACCCATCCCTTGTTCGGTTCGAGCGCGAGGCGGACGATCTTGTCGCGGTCCTTGCTCGTGACCGTGATCGTCTGCTCGGCGTCTTCGTAGCCCTCGGCGCGCGCGCCGATGCGGTGCCGTCCCGGGCCGAGCGGAAGGGGTTTGTCTGCGGCTCCTCGGGGCTGGGGTTCGTCGTCGACGAGCAGCACGGCGTGCGACGGCGAGAGCTCGATCCTCACGTAGCCGATGAGCGTACGCATCTCGGCGATCGCGTTCTCGGCGGCCGTCTTGTCCTCGGGCTCCATCGTGCTCGCGTGTGTGCCGAGCGCGAGCTCGAGGGCGGCGATCGCCTTCGGGTAGTGGAAGAGGCTCTTGTGGCAGAGGGCGAGGTTGACGAGCGGGCTCGCGCGCGGGCGCTCGGCGTATGCGGCCTCGAACTCGGCGATCGCGGCGGCGAAGTTGCCGTCGTTGAACAGCTTCACGCCGTTCGTCATGTGTTGCTTGTAGGAGTCGGACGGGGGCGCGGCAGACGGCGAAGGATCCCCTGCGGCGCGGGCCTCTGGCGCGAGGACGAGCGCGATCGAGAGGACGAGGGCCGCGCGGCGAAGTCTCATTCCACCTTCAGCCGGAGCTGCGGGGCGACGCCCGGGTCCTTCGTCTTCGCCGTCGCCAAAGGCTTCGCGCTCGCTTGCGGAGGCGTGTTTTCTGGCGTCTTCGCGCTCGAGGTCGGCGTGGGTTTTTTCGTCGACGTCGAGCGCGGCGTTCGCTCACGCTCGCCTTGCGGCGGGCTCGTTTCGGCGGGTCGGGGCGCGGTTTGTCCTTCCGCATTCGCCGCGCTCGCCGCGCTCGCCGCGCTCGTCGCCGCAGGCTCGGTGGATCGTGTGTCCTGGGATCGCGTGTCCTGCGTGGGTGCGGGCGCAGGCGTCTCGCTCGTGGGGACGGGAGACGCGGGCGCCGTCGCCATCGGCGCGCCTCGGCTGTACACGATGCCCCCTGCGATCACGGCGGCCGCGGCTGCGGCTCCCAGCGCGAGCCACACGAGCCGTGATCGATCCTTGCTGGCGCTCGCGCCTTTGCTCGTCGACCAGCCGACACGTGACGGACCCCCCGTGCCGATCTCCTCGGCGGGCTTTCGCGCGGGAGGCTCGTTCGTCTGCGCGGAGCTCGGGGCGACCGGCGACGAGCGTGAACCCGTGTCGCCGCTGATCTTCAGCGCGCGCGGCGCGAGTAGCCCACCCGAGGCGGCGCCGACGGCTTCGAGCATGTCGCGCGCGGTCGCGAACCGTTTGTCCCGGTTCCGCTTCAGCGCCTTCGCGAGGAAACGCGCCACGGACTCGGGCACTTCGGGGTTGTAGGTGCGCACGTCGGGCGCGGACTTCGTGCAGATGTTGACGATCACCTGCTCGTACGACTGCCCCTCGTGCGGCGGCCTTCCCGTGAGGCACTCGTAAAGGATCGCGCCCGTGGACCAGAGGTCGGTGCGCTCGTCGACGTCGGGCAGCGCCTGCGATTGCTCGGGCGACATGTAAAACGGCGTGCCGAGCACCGTGCCTTGCCGCGTGATCGTCTTCTCGGGAACGCCGCCCGTGCGGCGCACCTTGGAGATGCCGAAGTCGAGGATCTTGACGAAGTCGGTCTCGTCGTCGCGTTGCGTGAGGAAGACGTTGTCGGGCTTGAGATCGCGATGAACGATGCCGGCCTCGTGGGCGCGGCAGAGGCCGCGGAGGAGCTGCGCGATCACGTCGAGCGCCTCGGCGAGCTCGAGCCTTCCGAGGCGCTTGATGCGGTGACCGAGGTCCTCGCCGCGCAAGAGCTCCATCACGATGAAGGGCTGCGCGTCGTCGGTGACGCCCGAGTCGAAGATCGTGACGATGTGCGCGCTCTCGACCGCGCTCGCCGCTGCGGCCTCGCGCTGGAAGCGGGCGACGGCGTCCGCGTTTCGCGCGAGCTCGGGGTCGACGAACTTCATCGCGACGCGTTTGCCGATGCTCGTGTTGAGCGCCTCGTACACCGCGCCCATGCCGCCCCGGGCGATGAGGCGGAGGATCTTGTATTTGCCCACGTCACGACCGACGAGCGAGCCGTCGCTCGTCGAGGCGTCGGGCAGCGGAGCGTCGGCAGCGGGCATGGATCCGAGACGAGCGAGCCTACCACCGGAATGGCAGAGCGGGCACGATCCTGACGAAAGGCAGGGGGTAGGGGCAGCGACCTTCGGCGCGTCAGCGCGGCAGCGGGGGCAGACCTGTCGGGGGCGCCTGGCCAAGCAGCGCGTCGAGCTCTCCGGCCTGGTCGAGCGCGGAGAGGTCGGAGAATCCGCCCACCGGCCGGCTGTTGATGAACACCTGCGGGACCGTGCGCTGGCCGGACGCCTCCGCGAGCCAGCGCCGGAGATCGGGCCGTGTATCGACGTCGATCTCCGCAAAGGGGACGTTCTTCCGCGAGAGCAAGGATTTCGCCCGGTGGCAAAAGGGGCACCAGGGGGTCGTGTAGATGGCGACGTCGGCCGGCATGATTCGGGAATACTTCGGTTCGGTCAGCGAAGGGCGCAAGGGGGGATGCGTGGTTGGGCGCCTGGCGAAGCGCCATGGAGGGGTCGGAACGCTTCCGGTGTTGCTTGGCGAAGCGCCATGGAGGGGTCGGAATGCTTCCGGTGTTGCTTGGCGATGCGCCATGGAGAGGGCGGACGTTCCCAGTGTTCCTTGGCGATGCGCCAAGGATGGTCGGAAGGCTCCCGACGGTGCTCGGCGACGCGCCAGGAGGGGTCGAGGGGCTCGGGTGTTGCTGGACTGCGTGACTGCGGTGCCTGTTCAGCCCATGGATGGATCCGTTACCCTGCGACCGTCTTCCGGGGGGAGGGGAAGCCATGAGCGAGAACGAGCAAGGCAAAGTCATCGATGACGAGGATCGGGCGCTCCTGCGGGAACTGGAAGACGCATACCGGGCCGGGACTGAGTTACCCGAGGTCATCAAGTTTCGCGTCGCGCATCACGACGCTCGACAGAGGATCGACGAGCTGGAACGTGGTGGGTTCATCGCCTCGTGGTCCAGCCGGTACTACTTGACTCTTGGTGGACTCGTGGCCTGTGGCTCCCCTGAAGCGAAAACGGCCTACCAGCGCGGCCGGGAACTCCTCGCGGATCTCCAAACGGCCTATCTGGAGGCCCCTACCACGGGCTGGAACGTCGAGGGTTTTGGGCTGCGTTTCCAGCGCTCTTCCCAGGAAGTGTCGAGGATCCTCACCCTCATCAAGGAGGTCCCCGGGATCCAGTTGCACGTCCTCGCGCCTACCGGGTTCATCAAGACCTTCTCCCTCAGCGAGCGCATTTTGGACATCAGTCTGCCGGACTGGCCAGAGGAGCCGAGCGGCAAGCCGGGCGAGGGGGAAGTAGAGGACACAGCGTATCGTCGTATCGAGACGATCGAGGTCAGCGGGTACCGTCCCTTCCGCCGCTTTTCGGCGTCTCCGGGGCAACTCACGGTCATCATCGGCGCGAACGCAGCGGGCAAGTCGAGCCTGTTCGATGTCTTGCGGTTGCTCTCGTTCGCCGTCGAGAACCCGCTCCCGCCGGGGATCGATCCACGGGTCGAAGCCGCGACGACGCTGTTTCACGCCGGGGGTCCCGAGCGAATCGATCTGAGCATCACTGCGCAGGCGGATCAGACGAAGCCGTTGCGTTACGAGGTGAGTATCCAAGGCCCAGTAGGGTCTCCGCGGATCACTCGCGAGCGACTCGCGACGACGGAGCCCATCCACGACGGAGAGACCCACCCGTTCGTGTTTCTGGACTTTTCGGGGGGCAAGGGCGCCGTACGCAACCCGCGCGAACGTTCGCTCCAACGACCTGCATGGTCCGTGGCGCCGAACGAGCTAGCCCTGCGTCGCGCCCTCGACCCGACCCTCGTCACACTTTCGAACTTCCAAGCCTTTGTGGCCTCTTGGCGGTTCTATGGCGGCTTCGACGTGTCTCAGCGCGCCGCCTTGCGGCGACCTACGCACATCGAAGAGAACCCCGTGCTCGCGGATGACGGCGCCAACCTCAGCGCCGTGCTCCATTCGATGATTCTCGAGCATCGCGAGGCGTGGGAGGACCTCGAATCAGCCCTCCGATCGGCTATTCCTGGCTTCGAATCGCTGAACGTGAGGCCCCGAGGCGGCCGAGGGATGGCCATCGGCGTGTGGCGTGAACGTGGTGTGAAAGACGAGCTGACCTTGGGTGATCTCTCCGAGGGGACGCTGCGCTTGATCTGCTGGCTCGCACTTGCGTTCTCGCCGAACCTGCCGCCGGTCGTGTGTATCGACGAGCCCGAACTCGGGCTCCATCCGCGTGTGCTACCGATCTTGGCAGGTGCATTCAAGCTCGCTTCCGCGCGCGCTCAGGTCTTGATCGCGACGCATTCGCCGCATCTCCTGTCGCAGTTCGACCTCGAAGACATCGCGGTCATGCGCAAGGAGGACGGGCATGCCGTGTTCGTGCGCCCTGCGTCGAGCGAGGCGCTACGGCGCGAGGTCGCGGAGATCGGGGGCGAGGCGATCGCCAAGCTGTTCCTGAGCGAGGAGCTCGAGGTCCTGCCGTGAAGGTGATCGTCTACGTGGAAGGTCCTTCCGACAAGAGCGTTCTCGAAGCGCTTCTCAAGCCCATCATCGAGGAGGGAAGGCGAAACCGTACCGGGCTCGTCGTCTCTTCCCAAAATGGGAAGGCAGCGATCCTCAAGGACGTGCCCCGGCGGGCTGCCGAGTACCTGAAGCAAAACCCCGAGGACTGGGTTTTCGCATTGCCAGACCTCTATCCAGCGGTGGGCGACGGCGAGCACAGGCATCGGTCGTTCGGTGATCTGTCGCAACTTATCGGGGGGCGGTTTCACGGTGTGCGTCGGAGAACCGTCTGGCGGATGAAGTCATCCGGCATTTCCGCGTGCACTGCCTCAAGCACGATCTGGAGGCGTTGGTGCTCGCAGCTCCGGATGCCCTTCGCGCGCGGCTCAACAAGACGAAGGACAAGCTTCAGGGGTACTGGCGGCTTCCGGTCGAGGACCAGAACGATAAAAGACCGCCCAAGCGAGTCGTAGATGAGCTCTTCGAGCGGTACCTGAAGCGGAAATACGAGGAGAGGCTCGACCCATCCTGGATCCTCGGCCGCGCCGATCTTCGCGGCATCGAGGACGCCTGCCCGCAAAACTTCGCCCCCTTTGTCCGTGAGCTCCGCAGCATCGTCGCCGGTGGCACGCTCCCGTGATCCGACCTAGGAGCACGATGACGCTCCGTCCCTTGCGCACGCTGCTCACCTGGTGAGAAAAGGAATCCATGGCCGACACCGAGGGCACAATCCACCTCGAACGCTTCACGAACGACGCCCGCCAGATCGTCGCGGGTGCGCAGCAGCTCGCCGACGACCGGAAACACGCCGAGGTCTCGCCGCTTCACATGCTCGTGCGCCTGCTCGAGCGAGATCGTGGTGTCCTCGAGGTGTTTCGTCGCGTGGGGGCAGATCCGAACGAGGCGATGAACCTCGCGGAGGCGGCCCTGCGGCGTCAGCCGAAAGCGACGGGCGGCGTGTCGTACGTGGACGCGCGGCTGCTGGATCTGCTTGGTCGGGCCGAGCGCGAAGCGACGCGGGACAAGTCGCCGACCGTCGGCATCGAGCATCTTTTGCATGCGCTGGCGCAGGAGATCCGCGGTCCCGCGGGGGAGATCCTCGCGTCGTTCGGCGTCGGCCCAGGCGCGTTCCGTCCGCACCTCGGTGTCCTCGTGGAGGGCGATGCGGCCACGAAGACGGGGGCGCCGGCCGCGTCGATCGTCACGGGCGCGCCGGCAAGCGCGGACGGGAACGGGTACACGCGTGACCTCGTGGCGGACGCGCGCAAGGGGCTCTTCGATCCGGTGCTCGGTCGTGATGGCGAGGCGAGGCGGCTCCTGCAGATCCTCGAGCGACGCTTCAAGAACCATCCGCTCGTCGTCGGGGAGCCGGGCGTCGGCAAGTCGGCGCTCATCCGGGGCCTCGCCGATCGCATCGCGCGCGGCGACGTGCCGTCGAACCTCGCCGGCGCGCGGCTCGTCGAGCTCGATACGGGCGCGCTCGTCGCAGGGGCGAAGCTGCGCGGCGAGATCGAGCAACGCCTGAAGGCCCTCATCGACAAGCTCCGGAGCGTGCAGGACGCAGAGACGGTCCTCGTCGTGGAGGACATCGATGCGCTCTTCGGGCAAGGCGTGCAGGGCTCGGGCGTCGGGGATCTCTTGAAGCCGCTCCTCGCGCGGAGCGAGGTTCGGATCCTGGCCACGACGACGCCCGAGGGCGTGCGCAAGCTGAACGATCGCGACGCGTCGATCCTGCGTCGCTTCGCTGTCGTGAACATGGAGCCGCCGTCGATCGAGCAGGCTACGGAGATCCTGCGCGGCGTGGCGACGAAGTACGAGGAGCACCACCGCGTGCGGATCGGCGAGAGCGCGATCGTCGCGGCCGTGAGCCTCGCCAAGCGGTACCTCTCCGACCGAGCGCTGCCGGACACGGCGGTCGATCTGCTCGACGAGACGAGCGCACGAAAACGCGTCGAGGTCGACGGCGTGCCCGCGGAGGTCGACGCGATGAGCCGGCGTGCCGACGCGCTGAAGGCGCAGATCGCGGCGCTCGCGGACGACGACGATCGGCTGAGCGTGCAGACGCGGCAGCGGCTCGAGAAGGAGCTCGCCGACGTGGAGCCGCGCGCCAAGGAGATGCGTACGGCCATCGCGGCACGACGCGGCGTCGTCGCGGCGGTGCAGTCGATCCGCAAGGAGCTCGCCGCGGCGAACGAGGCGCTCTCGGCGGCGCAACGCGAGAAAAACTACGCGAAGATCGGCGAGATCGAGCACGTGACCTTGCCCGAGATCCGACGCCGCCTCGAGGCTGCCGAGCAAGCGGCGCAGCGCGAGGGCGCGGAGCCGGGCGCGAACATGGTCACGGAGAACGACGTGGCCGCCACGCTCGCCGAGTGGACGGGCATCCCGGTCGCGAAGATGCTCGAAGGCGAGTCGGACAAACTGCTCAAGATGGAGGAGCGCCTCGCGCGTCGCGTGGTGGGTCAGGACGAGGCCGTGCGTGCCATCGCCCGCGCCGTGCGTCGTGGCCGTGTGGGCTTGCGTGATCCGGGCAAACCCATCGGTTCGTTCCTTTTCCTCGGGCCCAGCGGCGTCGGCAAGACCGAGCTCGCCAAGGCGCTCGCCGAGTTCCTCTTCGACGACGAGCAAGCCCTCACGCGCCTCGACATGAGCGAGTTCATGGAGCGGCACATGGCGCAACGCCTCATCGGCGCCCCGCCCGGCTACGCCGACAGCGAGCAAGGCGGCTTCTTGACCGAGGCCGCGCGGCGCAGGCCCTACAGCGTGCTCCTCTTCGACGAGGTCGAGAAGGCGCACGCGGACGTGTTCAACCTCCTCCTCCAGATCCTCGACGACGGCCGCCTGACCGACGGGCGTGGCAGGACCGCGGACTTTTCGAACACGGTCGTGATCATGACCTCGAACATCGGTTCGAAGCGGATCCTCGACACCGACGCGAAGCTCTTCGGCACCGAGGACGGCCGTGACGCGATCCGCGACGTGCTCTTCGAGGAGCTGAAGGCCTTCTTCCGGCCGGAGTTCTTGAACCGGATCGACGACATCGTGGTGTTCAAGGCGCTCACGAAGCAGGACCTTCGCGGCGTCGTCGACATCCAGCTCAAGCGGCTCGAGCGGCTCCTCTCCGATCGCGAGATCAAGGTGGAGCTCGACGACTCGGCCAAGGATCTGCTCGTCGACATGGGGTACGAGCCGTCGCTCGGCGCGCGCCCGCTGAAGCGCGCCATCCTGAAGGAGCTCCAGAACCCCCTCGCCGAAGCGATCCTCGCCGGCGGTTACGGGCCCGGACAGATCGTGCGCGTGCACGCTGCCAACGGATCTTTTTCGTTCACCAAGACCTGACGTTTCCACGCGCACCGGTCCTTCCTCCTCCAAGGCAGGGTGGGGTCGGGACTCCGCGCAAACATTGACGCCGCGATCACGACCATTGATCCTGCATGTGGAGGAGGCTCCGGCATGCCTGGCAGGAACGTATCGCGGCGCTTGTTCGTGGGAGTGATGGGAGGCGGTGTGCTCGTCGCACCGGTGATGGCCTCTGCGCGCCCGGAGTCCTCGTCCTCGTCCTTGTCCTTGTCGACGTCGGGAGCCGCGAAAAACGCGGCGCCGGCCGAGAAGCCGCTGGAGCCGCCGACGCGTGAAAACGTCGCCAAGCTGCTCCATCCGCTCGCGGCAGGGTCGCGCCTCGCGCGCTGGACGATCGTCCAGATCGACCCGGTCGTGAACGGCGGCGTGAGCGTCAAAGTTCGAACGGACGACGGGCACACCTTCGATCTCGACTTGCTCGCGCGGGACCACACCTCGCTCGCGCAGCGGCCGCCGGCCGAGACGGAGCGGCATGCCGTCTTCGTGGTCAACGGCGGCAACGGCTGGGCGCCCACGCAGGAAGAGCAAGGGCTCGCGGCGATGACGCTCGCGCAGATCGTCGCCAAGAACGAGCGTGAGGTCCGCCTCTCGGGCCTGCTCACCCACGCCGAGCGGATCCAGCGGCACGGCGATGCGCTGCTCGTCCCGGCGGCGGGCCCCGTTCCTCCGGGGTGACACATGGCGCAGGTCATCTCGCTCGGTTTGACCTGCAACAATGCGTGCGTGTTCTGCGCGCAAGGGGATCGATCCGTCCTGCGTGAGCCCGAGGCGATCGAAACCTCGAGCCTCGTGAGCCGCGCGTGTATCGAGCCGGGACACGTCGTCTTCGTGCAGGGCGGTGAGCCGACGATCGTGGACGATCTTCCCGCGGTGATTCGCGCCCTCGACGCGCGCGGCGCGCGGCGCATCGTCGTGCAAACGAACGGCCGGCGCCTCGCGTATCGCGCGTTTGCGCGAGCCCTTCGCGAGGCCTCGAGCAAGCTCTCGCTCGACGTCTCGCTGCACGGCTCGACCGCGCCGATGCACGACTATCACACGCAGACGCCGGGGAGCTTCAAGCAGACCGCGCTCGGCATACGAGCGGCGTTTGCCGAGGGGATCGAGGTCTCGACGACCACGGTGATCACGCGGTCGAACTACCGCCACCTCGTGGAGATCGTGCAGCTCGCGCGTGGACTCAACGCGCGGGCAACGCACCTCGCGAAGGCTTTGCCGCTCGGTCGCGCGGCGCGAGCTTCGGATCGGATCGTCGCGCCGGACGAGCTCGTGCGGCCTTATCTCGCGCGGGCGCTCGCCGAGGCGTCGCGGCTCGGGCTCGGCTGGCTCGCGGGGGAGAGGGCGAGCCACGCGGAGGTGCGCGAGCGTTTCGCGGGCCTCGGCGAGGTCGAGATCGCGCCAGTGCAGGTGGGTTCGTCGGGGACCTTGCCCAGCGCCGACGTCGCGACCTCGGACAAGAACTTCATGGATGCGTCTCGGCTCGTTCGAGCCGCGTCCTCGCGTCGAGCGTCAACCGGAGCATTGCTTGGGAGCGGTGAGTGACAATGGCGAGCAACGTCAAAGCCAGTGACGAACAGCGAGGCAAGCACGTGCAACGGGTCGCCCTCGTGGCGCTCCTCGGTTTGCTCGGGGGTGCGGCTGCGTCGTCCTGCGCCGAGGGCGGGAGCGTGACCTCGGGCAGCAACTCGACCGGCCCGAGCACGGGCGGCTCCGGCGGCAGGGGCGGCGATGGCGGCATGGGCGGCGCGGGTGGCATGGGCGGCGCGG